>JBBDTH010000069.1:0-18541 GCA_040904505.1 Rhodospirillales bacterium
GTGGACCCCAGCGCCGCCGCCGCCATCGCCGTGCGCAAAACCTACAGGCCGGATATCTACCGCCGCAGTCTCCAAGGAACCGGCATCGGCATGCCCAACGCAAGCCTCAAGGTCGAAGGCGCGTTGACCGACTCCGTGGGCATGCCCACGACTCAAGGGACCCTGACCCTGGGGCCGGACGGTTTTTTCGACGGCACTCGGTTCGATCCCGACCTTCTGGATGATTACATCCGCGCCAACCGGCTGCCTATAAATTGATAAAATGCCTATAAATTAATCAAAAATACTTTTTGTTTATAAAATAATCAAAAATTACTTGCCTTCAAAAGTAAACCGGTTACGCTGCAACGCAACAGGCTAACGATGGTCTGTTTCCTAAAATCTTACGTCCTGACGATGGGACACAGGTGAAGCCGCCTCACGCGCTGGGAGTCGAGACTCCAAGCGGCGAATCGACGGTTTTTCCATGTTGGCACGTATTTTGCTGCAATGCAGCATAGCCAGATCAGAGGAGACAGAATCCATGCCCCGTAAACCCCTAAGAAAAGTCCTGAAAACCGGCCTCGCGGCCGTGCTCGCCGCCGTGTTGACGGCCGCTTCCGCGAGCGCCGACATGCTGAAACTCGAAAAGGAAGAGTTGAAGTTCGGGTTTATCAAGCTCACCGACATGGCGCCGCTCGCAATCGCGTACGAAAAGCGTTTCTTCGAGGACGAGGGTTTGTACGTCACGCTGGAACAGCAGGCGAACTGGAAGGTTCTGCTGGATCGCGTGATCGACGGCGCGCTCGACGGCGCGCACATACTGGCCGGCCAACCCCTCGGCGCGACCATCGGTTTCGGCACCAAGGCCGACGTGATTACCGCTTTCAGCATGGACCTGAACGGCAACGCCATCACCGTGTCCAACGACGTTTGGGCGCGGATGAAGAAGCACGTGCCCCACAAGGACGGCAAACCGGTCCATCCCATCAAGGCCGACTCTCTGAAACCCGTGATCGCCGAGTACAAAAGAGACGGCAAGCCTTTCAGAATGGGCATGGTGTTCCCGGTCTCGACCCACAATTACGAACTGCGCTATTGGCTCGCGGCCGGCGGCATTCATCCGGGCTTTTATTCCAAAACCGACATCAGCGGCCAGGTCATGGCCGACGCGCTGCTGTCGGTGACGCCGCCGCCGCAGATGCCGGCGACCATGGAAGCGGGTACGATTCACGGCTATTGCGTCGGCGAGCCCTGGAATCAGCAAGCCGTCTTCAAGGGCATCGGCGTGCCGGTGATCACGGATTACGAAATCTGGAAGAACAATCCCGAAAAAGTCTTCGGGGTCGGCAAGGCATGGGCGGACAAGAATCCGAACACGCACCTCGCCGTGGTCAAGGCGCTGATCCGGGCCGCCATCTGGCTCGATGCAAACGAAGGCGCCAACCGCAAGGAAGCGGTGAAGATTCTCGCCCGCAGCGAATACGTCGGCGCCGACGAGAAGGTTATCGCCAACAGCATGACCGGCACCTTCGAGTACGAAAAGGGCGACACCCGACCGCTGCCGGACTTCAACGTCTTCTTCCGGTATTTCGCCACCTACCCGTATTACAGCGACGCCGTCTGGTATCTCACGCAAATGCGCCGGTGGGGCCAGATCCCCGCGCACAAGCCGGACGCCTGGTATCACGACATCGCCAAGAAAGTGTACAGGCCGGATGTCTACCTCGAGGCGGCGCGCCTGTTGGTCAAGGAGGGCAAGGCCAAGGAAGCCGATTTTCCCTGGAACACCGACGGCTACCGCGCACCGCAAAAGGAGTTCATCGACGCTATCGTGTTCGACGGCCGTACGCCGAACGCATACCTCAAGAAATTTCCCATCGGCTTGAAGGACACCCAGAACGTCGTCGGCACCAAGGTGGCCACCGACGGCTGAGGGAAAACAACGCCAGAAACCAGAGCAAGGAGCAGACGATGCAGGCGACCATCAACCGAGTGACGAACGTGTTCGAACTCGTCGGGCTGAGCTGGTTGAACCCGCTTCTCAGAATCGCCGCCGGCGAAGACCGCAAGCAACAGTTGAAGGAGTTCTGGCGGTTGTTCGGCATCCCGGTTCTCGCCTTTGCCCTGTTCCTGACGCTCTGGGCGCAACTCGCCTCGCAGATCACGACCAGCCTCGGCACGATTCCGGGGCCGGTGCAGGTAATGGAACAGGCCGGGGCCTTGTGGGACGACCATCTGGCGCAACGCCAAAAAGCGGCGGCCTTTGACGAACGCCAGGCGAAACGCAACGCCGAGCGTCTCGCCGCGAATCCGAATGCCGTCGTGAAATGGCGCCAGTACACGGGCAAGCCGACCTATATCGATCAAATCGTCACGAGCCTGAAAACGGTCTTCATGGGCTTTCTGATCGCGACCCTGGTGGCCGTGCCGCTAGGAATCGTGTGCGGGCTCAGCAGCGTCATCAATGCCGCCCTCAATCCCATGATCCAAATCTTCAAGCCGGTTTCGCCGTTGGCCTGGCTGCCGCTCGTCACCATCGTGGTCAGCGCCGTGTACGTCAGTAAGGATCCGATGTTCGACAAATCCTTTCTGACCTCGGCGATTACGGTGACGCTGTGTTCGCTGTGGCCGACCCTGATCAACACCGCCGTCGGCGTCGCGTCCATCGACAAGGACTTGCTGAACGTCGGCAAGGTGCTGCAACTGCCGTGGACGACCAAAATCTTCAAGATGGTGCTGCCGTCCTCGCTGCCCCTGATCTTCACCGGCCTGCGGCTCTCGTTGGGCGTCGGCTGGATGGTCCTCATCGCCGCGGAAATGCTGGCGCAAAATCCCGGCCTCGGCAAGTTCGTCTGGGACGAGTTCCAGAACGGCAGCTCGAATTCCTTGGGCCGCATCATGGTCGCGGCCCTGACCATCGGAATCATCGGTTTTATTTTGGACCGCGTGATGCTGACCCTGCAGGGCCTCTGCACGTTCGACGACAGGCGATAAGGAAACCGCGATGGCGTTCCTGGAACTGAAAAACGTATCGAAAAGTTACGGCACCGGCGCCGGCAGGGTCGAGGTCCTCAAGGACATCAATTTGTCCATCGAGGAAGGCGAATTCGTCGCCATCGTCGGGTTCTCGGGCAGCGGCAAGACGACGCTGATCTCCGCCATCGCCGGGCTGATCGAGCCGGACACGGGTGAACTGTCCATCAACGGCAAGCCCATACGGGGCGCGGGGCCGGATCGGGGCGTGGTGTTTCAAAGCTATTCCCTCATGCCCTGGTTGACCGTGTACGGCAACGTCGCCTTGGCCGTCGATGCGTGCTTCAAGACCCTGTCGAAAGCCGAGCGCAAGGCCCGGACCGATACATACATCGACATGGTCGGGCTGACCCCGGCCATCGACCGGCGCCCGACCGAACTCTCGGGCGGCATGCGCCAGCGCGTCGCCGTCGCGCGCGCGCTGGCCATGAGCCCGGACATGCTCCTGCTCGACGAGCCCTTGAGCGCGCTCGATGCCCTGACCCGCGCCAAGCTGCAGGACGAGATCGAGGCGATCTGGCGGCGCGAGAAAAAAACCGTGGTGATGATCACCAACGACGTCGACGAGGCGATCCTGCTCGCCGATCGGGTGATCCCGCTCAATCCAGGGCCTAATGCCTCCCTCGGGCCGGAATTCAAGATTCCGCTCCCGCGGCCCCGCCGGCGCACCGCGATGAACACTGATGAAACCTTCAAGGCATTGCGCCTGAGCATCACCGAGTATCTGATCAAGGTCGGCGTGGAAAAAAGCTCGGCGGCCGACGAGAGCCTGAGTCTGCCCAACGTGATTCCGATCACCTCGGATCAGTATCCGCCCAAGGCGCTCAAGGAAGCCGCCAAACCGGCGTCCTACCAGGAAAACCGCTACGTGGAGTTTTCCCGGGTCACGAAAATCTACCCGACCCCCAAAGGCCCGCTCACCGTCGTCGACACGTTCGATCTCAAACTCCAACGCGGCGAATTCGTCTCGCTGATCGGCCATTCGGGTTGCGGGAAATCCACCGTCCTGTCGATGGTCGCGGGGCTGAATTCGATCAGCGGCGGCGGTATCGTGCTCGACGGCACCGAGGTGACGGCCGCCGGACCGGATCGCGGCGTCGTGTTCCAGGCACCGAGTCTGTTCCCTTGGCTGAGCGCGCGCGCGAACGTCGCGCTCGGCGTCGACAAGGTTTATCCCCACGCGAGCAAGAAGGATCGCCGCGCCATCGCCGAATACTATTTGTCGCGCGTCGGCCTCGCCGGTGCCATGGACAAACAAGCCAGCGGGCTTTCCGGCGGCATGAAGCAACGGGTCGGAATCGCGCGCGCGTTCGCGCTGTCGCCCAAACTTCTGCTGCTCGACGAACCGTTCGGCATGCTCGATTCCCTGACGCGTTGGGAATTGCAGGAAGTGCTCATGGAAGTCTGGGCGCGAACCCGGGTGACGGCGATCTGCGTCACCCACGATGTCGATGAAGCGATCCTGCTTGCCGACCGCGTCGTCATGATGACCAACGGGCCGAACGCCCGCGTCGGCAAGATTCTGGAAGTCGATATTCCCCGGCCGCGAAGCCGCAAGACGCTACTCGCCCATCCCCGCTACTACGAATACCGCCAGGAACTTCTGGGATTTCTCGAGGAATACGAAAACGGCCATCCCGGCCGAGACGAGCCGTCCCTGCAAGCCCCGGATACGGACGGGCCGGGAGACGAACCGGAGGTGAAAGTCTATGCCTGACGCCGCATTCGACGACGGCGCAAAGCCACGCCTTGTCATGATCGGCAACGGCATGGCCGGCGTCCGTACCTTGGAAGAATTGCTGAAGATCGCGCCCGACCTTTACGACATCACCGTGTTCGGTTCCGAACCTCACGGCAATTACAACCGGATTTTGCTGTCGCCGGTGCTCGCGGGCGAAAAGACGATCGACGAGATCATGCTCAACGGCACGGACTGGTACGCCGAGAACGGAATCGTGCTGCACACGGGCAAGACCGTGACCAAGATCGACCGCAAGGCGCGGCGCGTGATCGCCGACGACGGCACCGAAGCCGCCTACGACCGGCTCTTGATCGCGACCGGCTCGGCGCCCCTTATCCTGCCGATTCCCGGCGTGGATCTTACCGGCGTCATCACCTTCCGGGATATCCATGACGTCGATCGCATGATCGACGCCGCGCAAACCCACAAGACCGCCGTCGTCATCGGCGGCGGGCTGCTCGGGCTCGAGGCCGCCAACGGCCTGATGAAACAAGGCATGAACGTGACCGTCGTACACCTGACAGAAACCCTGATGGAACGCCAACTCGACCGGGAAGCGGGGCTTCTGCTTCGCAAATCCCTCGAGGAAAAGGGCATGGCCTTCAAGATGCCCGCCGAGACCGAGGCCATCCTCGGCGACGCGCGGGTCCGCGCCGTGCGCTTCAAGGACGGCACCGAGGCCGCCGCCGATATCGTGGTCATGGCCATCGGCATCCGCCCCAATATCGAGTTGGCCAAGAACGCCGGTATCCATTGCGAACGGGGCATCGTGGTCAACGATCACCTGCAGACGTACGATCCGGCCGTTTACGCCATCGGCGAATGCGTCCAGCACCGCAAGCAAACGTACGGCCTGGTCGCGCCGCTGTTCGAGCAAAGCAAGGTGTGCGCCAATCACCTGGCGGAATTCTCATCCACCCTGTATCTGGGATCGACCACGTCGACCAAATTGAAAGTCACCGGCATCGATCTGTTCTCGGCGGGCGATTTCACCGGCGACGACACGACGGAAGAAATCGTTCTGCGCGATCCCGGGCAAAATACCTACAAGAAGCTCATTCTCAAGGACGGCCGGATCAAGGGCGCCGTGCTGTACGGCGACACGATGGACGGCGCCTGGTACTTCCAACTCATGCGCGACGGCACCGACGTCAGCGATTTCCGCAGCCGGTTGATGTTCGGCCGGGCGCATCTCGGCGATTCCGGCCACGGCGCCGACGACCAGACCGCGGCCATGGACGATTCGACCGAAATCTGCGGCTGCAACGGCGTGTGCAAGGGCGAGATCGTCAAGGCCATCACCGGCCAAAAACTTTTCACCCTGGATGCCGTGCGCGCGCATACGAAAGCCTCGAGCTCCTGCGGCTCCTGCACCGGCCTGGTCGAACAGATTCTCGCCTCCACCGTCGGCGGCGACTACGCGCCCACGCCCAAGGAAAAACCGGTGTGCGCCTGCACCGATTACACTCACGACGAGGTCCGCCGGGCGATCCGCGAACAAAACCTCAAATCGATCCCTGTGGTGCTGGATTACCTGAATTGGAAAACCCCGGATGGGTGCGCCGCCTGCCGACCGGCGCTCAACTATTACCTGCTGTGCCAATGGCCCGGCGCGTACACGGACGACCGGCAATCCCGCTTCACCAACGAACGGGTTCACGCCAACATCCAAAAGGACGGCACCTACTCGGTCGTACCGCGCATGTGGGGCGGCATCACGTCGCCGAAGGAACTGCGCGCCATCGCGGACGTCGCCGAACAATTCGACATTCCGACGGTCAAGGTCACGGGCGGGCAGCGCATCGATCTGCTGGGGGTCAAGAAAGAAGACCTGCCGGCGGTGTGGGCCGGCCTGAACAAGGCCGGTATGGTTTCGGGGCACGCGTACGGCAAGGCGCTCCGGACGGTGAAAACCTGCGTCGGTTCCGATTGGTGCCGGTTCGGCGTTCAGGATTCGACCGGCATGGGCATCGACCTCGAGAAAATGAGCTGGGGCTCGTGGATGCCGCACAAGTTCAAGATGGCCGTCTCCGGGTGTCCGCGCAATTGCGCCGAAGCCACCATCAAGGATTTCGGCGTGGTCGCGGTCGAATCCGGTTGGGAATTGCACGTCGGCGGCAACGGCGGCGTCAAGGTCCGCGCCACGCAATTGCTCTGCAAGGTCGCGACTCCCGAGGAGGTCAAGGAATATTGCGGCGCCTTCATTCAGCTCTATCGCGAGGACGCCCATTATCTCGAACGCACGGCGCCGTGGATCGAGCGCGTCGGCCTCGGACTCGTGAAGCGGAAAGTCGTCGAGGATGCCGAGAGCCGCAAGGCGCTCCATGCCCGGTTCCTCGAGTCGCAAAAATACGCGCAACGGGACCCGTGGGCCGAGGAGGCCCATCCGAAAAGCGCCAACGCACCGGCGTACCGGCCTTTGGCCACGGTGGAGTAGCAGGATGACGCGTACGGATAATAACAAGCGAGATGACGACGGCTGGCTCCGGATCGGCGCCTTGCGGGATATCCCCGTGCTCGGCTCCCGGGTCGTCGAAACACCGAACGGAAACATCGCCGTCTTTCGCAATCGGCGCGACGAGATATTCGCGCTGCGCGACGAATGCCCGCACAAGAAAGGCCCGCTCTCGCAAGGGATCGTGCATGGCACCCGCGTCACCTGCCCGTTGCACAACTGGGTCATCCAACTCGAGGACGGCAACGCCGTCGCACCGGATGTCGGCTGCGTGCGAACCTACCCGGTCCGCTTGATCGACGGGATACTCTATCTCCGAGTCGCCGGCCGGCCGGCGGCGGCCTCCTTGGACACCCCCTTGGACACCCCCGTGGCCGCTCATGCCCAAACCCGTGCGTGAGGCGGTCCGCACCACCTGCCCCTATTGCGGCGTCGGCTGCGGCGTTCGCGCGTCCTTGAATAAAGACGAGTCGTGGACGATCGACGGCGATCCCGATCATCCGTCGAATTTCGGCCGCCTGTGCTCGAAGGGCAGCGCCCTCGGCGAAACCCTCGGCCTGGAGGGCCGCCTGCTGTATCCGGAAGTGGACGGCGAACGGGCCTCCTGGAAAACGGCGCTCGAGACGACGGCGAATCGCCTCGGCGCGATCATCGAGCGGCACGGCCCCGACAGCGTCGCCTTCTATTTGTCGGGGCAACTGCTGACGGAGGATTATTACGTCGCCAACAAATTGATGAAGGGATTCATCGGTTCGGCCAATGTCGACACCAACTCGCGGCTCTGCATGGCCTCGTCGGTCGCCGGGCACAAGCGGGCCTTCGGCGCGGACGCGGTGCCGGCCTGCTACGAAGATCTCGACGCGGCGGATCTCGTCGTCCTGGTCGGCTCGAACGCCGCCTGGTGCCATCCGGTCCTGTTCCGGCGCATGATGACGAACAAGGAAACCCGCGGGGCGCGGATCGTAACCGTCGATACCCGCGCGACCGTGACCGGCGCCGCCGCCGATTTGGCCCTCACCATCGCGCCCGGTTCGGACGCCGTTCTGTTCAACGGCCTGCTCGTGCATTTGGCCGAGGCCGGGGCCTTCGATACCGCCTTTATCGACAGCCATTGCGAAGGCTTGGAGAAGACGGTTAGCGCCGCGCGCGCGGACGCCCCGACCCCGGAAACCGTCGCGCGAAAATGCCGGCTGCCGATTGCCGACGTCCATCGGTTTTACGACCTGTTCGCCCGCACCGCTCGGACGGTCACGTGCTATTCGCAAGGCGTGAACCAGTCGGCGACGGGCACCGATAAGGTCAACGCGATCCTGAATTGCCATCTGGCCACGGGCCGGATCGGGAAAGCCGGCGCGGGGCCGCTGTCGCTGACGGGCCAGCCCAACGCCATGGGCGGGCGCGAAGTGGGCGGCCTCGCCAATCAACTCGCCGCCCATATGGGATTCGACGATCCGGCCGACATCGAGCGGGTCGCCTGGTTCTGGCATGCGCCGCGCATTGCCGGAAAAGAGGGCCTCAAGGCGGTCGACCTGTTTCGCGCCGTCACCGACGGGCGCATCAAGGCGGTCTGGATCATGGCGACCAACCCCGCAGTCAGCCTGCCCGACGCGAGCGCGGTCAAGGCCGGGCTCGAAAAGTGCGAACTCGTCATCGTCTCCGACTGCGTCGCCGCCACCGACACGCTTGCCTACGCGCATATCAAATTGCCCGCGGCCGCCTGGGGCGAGAAGGACGGCTCGGTAACCAATTCAGAACGGCGCATCAGCCGCCAACGCGCGTTCCTGCCGCCGCCCGGCGATGCCAAACCCGATTGGTGGATCGTGTCGCAAGTCGCCAAATGGCTCGGCTTCAAGAATGCGTTCGACTACGGCTCCGCCGCCGATGTGTTTCGCGAGCATGCCGCGCTGTCGGCCTTCGAAAACGACGGCCGCCGGGCGTTCGACATCGGCGCGTTGGCCGCGCTCTCCAATGCCGAGTACGACGCCCTCGCGCCGGTCCAATGGCCGGCCCGCGCCGCCCCCGGCCCGCACTCTCCTGCACCGGAAACCGGCGCCCGAAATCCTGCGCGTCTTTTCGAAACCGGCGGCTTCTTCACGCCGTCGGGCCGGGCCCGATTCGTCCCCGTCACGGCGTGCGCGCCGGTTCACGCGGTCAGCGACGCCTATCCCCTGGCGCTCAACACGGGGCGCGTGCGCGATCAGTGGCACACCATGACCCGGACCGGCAAAAGCCCGACCCTGTCGCGCCATTGCCCGGAACCGACCGTGGCGATCCATCCCGCCGACGCCGCGCGTTTCGGCATCGAGGACACCGCGCCCGCGCGCCTCGAAACGGCCTGGGGCGCGGCTGTCGTGCGTGCCCACGTGACCGCCGAACAACCCGCCGGCACCGTGTTCGTGCCGATCCATTGGAGCCATGAGACCTCCCTTTCCGGCGGCGTCGGCCCGCTCGTCAACCCGGCGACGGACCCGATCTCGGGACAGCCCGAAAGCAAGCACACGCCGGTGTGGATCCGGGCCGTCAAAACCGCCTATCGGGGATTTTGCCTGACGCGCGCGCCGCTCGACCTCTCGGCCAGCGTCTATTGGGCCGTCACCCGCGAGCACGCGTGCCTCTCGTATCTGCTGGCACTCAAGTCGCAAGACGGTTGCACCCTCACCCGGTGCCTCACCCGGTGGGCGAGCGACACGTTCCGGTGTGCGCCGAACGACCTTATCGAATACAAGGACACCGCCTTGGGGCTGTATCGGGCCGCCTTGATCACGCGCGGCCGCTTGGACGCATGCGTCTTCCTGTCCGCCACCGAGGCGTTGCCGACGTTTCAGGGACTCGCCGCGTTGTTCGGGCAAAGCGCGCTCGATGCCGCCAGCCGCAAAGCACTGTTGAGCGGCGCGGCGGACACCGGCCAGGCCGATCCCGGCCGGATCGTCTGTTCCTGTTTCGCGGTCGGCGTCAATCGGTTGAACGAGGCCATCGCGCGCCGATCCCTGAAATCGACGGAAGACGTCGGCGCCCTGCTGCAGGCCGGCACCAATTGCGGCTCCTGCCTGCCCGAAATCCGCGCGTTGCTCGCCGACGCGTGACGGCTTCTCGGAACGGACGCATGAGTCGTGCTATGTCCTGTGCTCGGGGTTTTCGAAATCGAATCGGCACCCGGCTTGCCACGCGGTCCGGTCATTGCCGTGGTTGGGCAGCCCGTCCGAATCTTTGAGTTTGCGCGCCATGTGCAACAGGTTCCATGTCATAATCGTGGTATTGCGCTGCGTAAAATCGTTGTCGAAACCGGCGCCGTCATCGCCGTAGCTCATGCCGGGACCGGCCTCGCCGATCCATCCGCAATCGGCTTGCGGGGGAATCGTGTAACCGAGATGACCGAGGGCGTAGAGGATTGTCATGGCACAATGCTTGATGCCGTCCTCGTTGCCGGTAACGACCGCGCCGCCGACCTTGCCGTAAAAGCTCGATTGCCCCTTGTCGTTGAGCTCGCCCGACATGCCGTACAGCCGCTCGATCACAAGACGGCAGACGGAGGATTCCTCGCCAAGCCATATCGGCGTCCCTATCACCAGAATATGCGCTGCCTTGATTTTTTTCCAAAGCGCCGGCCAGTCGTCGTGCTCCCAACCGTGTTCGGTCATATCCGGATAAACGCCAAAGGCAATCTTATGTGCCGTGGCGCGCAGAAGTTCGACATCGACCGAATTTCGGCGCATGATTTCGGCAGAGGTGCTCATGAGCAATTCGGTGTGCGACGTCTGAGTGGGACGTTTAAGAGTGCAATTGAGAAATACCGCCTTAAGATCCGAAAAGTCGGTCCGATTGCTCGCACAAAGATCGGCTTGTTTCTGATTGAGAGTCATGCCCGCATAATTCCGTATCCAATGGCGACGCAGGCCGGGTAAAGCGGAAATTTTTTCAACTCCACTTCGTCATCTCATCATTCGCCTCTTAACTAAAAGCCCGCGCTTCCCCCTTTTCATTTCATCTCGAATAAATGTCATTGCCTAAAAATTTCAGCATTAACTTATGATAATTTCGGTATAAATACATCGAAGACATCCAAATAACGACGCGCGGGCAACCGCCTTAGATCAACAGGGACCGCATCCATGACGCCAGACGGGGCAGCGTTCGATTTCATCGTCGCCGGCGGCGGCTCGGCCGGCTGCGTTTTGGCCAACAGATTGAGCGAAAATCCGGCGCACCGGGTGTGCCTGATCGAAGCGGGCGGCAGGGATGACAGCCTCATGATCAAGGTGCCGCTCGGCATCACGTTCCTGATCGATCATCCCGTCCTTAACTGGTGCTACCGCACGGCGAAACAGCCGAACGCCTCGAGCCGGCAAATCCGCATTCCGCGCGGCCGCGCCCTCGGCGGATCGAGCTCGATCAACGGTATGGTCTATTCGCGCGGCCATCCGCTCGATTACGACGAATGGGCCGAAACGGCCGGCTGCACCGGCTGGTCCTACAAGGACGTCCTGCCGTATTTCAAGAAATCGGAAAACAACGAGCGCTTCGCGAACGATCCCTATCACGGCTCCGGCGGGCCGCTGAACGTGAGCGATCTCAAGAAGCCCAATCCGCTGGTGAACGTTCTGTTCGAGGCGACCGACTCCCTGCAACTGCCCCGATGCGAGGATTTCTGCGGCCCCAATCAGGAAGGCGCCGGCTTTCGCCAAGTGACCATCAAGAACGGCCGCCGCCATTCGGCGGCGAACGCCTATCTCGACCCCGTCAAGCATCGCCCGAACCTGACCATCCTCACCGACGCCGTCGCCGATAAAGTGATTCTGGACGGTAAGCGCGCGACCGGCCTCGAGATCGTGCAAAACGGCGAACGCAGAACCGTGAAGGCCGACCGCGAGGTGATCGTCTCCTGCGGCACCATCGTCTCGCCCGCCGTGCTGATGCGCTCGGGCATCGGCGATCCGGCCGAGCTTGCCAGGCACGGCATCACGGTGAAGCACGCCCTGCCGGGTGTGGGCAAGAACCTGCAGGATCACGCCGCCGTCAGTCTTATCGTCAAAAGCCCGAGCATCCTGAGCTACGGGGTCTCGGTGCGCGCCCTGCCGCGCCTCGCCTGGCATGGGCTCGATTACCTGCTCAACCGCGTCGGTCTGTTGGCCAGCAACGTGAATGAGGCCACCATCTTCCTGCGCTCGCTGCCCGGATTGAGCCGCCCCGACGTACAGTTCGGCTTTACGCCCGCGCTGCGCATCGACACGGGGCGCAAGATCGCTTACGGCCACGGCATCAGCATGAACGCCTCGATCCTGCGCCCCAAGAGCCGGGGCACGATCACGCTCGCGGATGCCGATCCGCAATCGTCACCCGTGATCGATCCGCGTTTCTTCAGCGAGAACGACGATCTCGATACCATGGTGCGCGCGGTGACGTTCTGCCGGCGCATCCTGCACGCAAGTGCATTCGACGCTTACCGCGGCGAGGAAATCCAGCCCGGAAAGGACGTCCAAACCGACGCCGAGATCGCCCAATTCGTGCGCGACACGTCCGCGACCGTCTATCATCCGGTCGGCACCTGCGCGATGGGGCCCAAAGGAGATGGCGGCGAAACGGCGGTCGTCGACATCGACTTGCGCGTGCAAGGGCTTCAGGGTCTGCGGGTGGTGGACGCGTCCGTCATGCCGCTTCTGATCGGCGGCAACACCAACGCGCCGACCATCATGATCGCGGAAAAAGCCGCCGACATGATCCTCGGCAAACCGCCTCTTTCCCCGGAGGTGCCGCCCGAAACGCGGCCGTAACCGTCGCAGCCACAGCCGCCGCCTTCATGCCGCTTGGCCGCAGGCATGGCCCGACGCCCACGCCCATTGAAAATTGAAGCCGCCGAGATGGCCGGTGACGTCGACGACCTCGCCGATGAAATACAAACCGGGCACCGCACGCGCTTCCAGGGTCTTGGACGACAGCTCCCGGGTGTCGACGCCGCCGACGGTGACTTCCGCCGTGCGGTAGCCTTCCGAGCCGCCGGGCGTGACGCGCCAGGCGTTGACGGCTTCGGCCAGGGCGCGCAAGGCCTTGTCGGATGTTTCTGCCAACCGGCCGGTGCAATTCGTGCCTTCGGCGCTTAGCCACTCGATCATCCGGTATGCCAGGCGCTTGGGCAAACGTTGCGCCAGCACGGTGCGGATTTCTTTTTTGGGTTGCGTGTCCTTGGCGTCTTTTACAAACCGAAACGCATCGACCCCCGGCAGCAAATCGATCGCGATCGTATCGCCCGCGCGCCAATAGGACGAAATCTGCAAAATCGCCGGCCCGCTGAGGCCCCGGTGCGTGAACAGCAAGGCTTCGGTGAAACGGACCTTGCCGAGCGTGACGGTCACGTCGAGCGACACCCCGGCAAGGCCGTCGAGCTTGGCCAAGGTCTCGGCATCGAAGGTCAACGGCACCAGGCCGGGGCGCGGCTCGACGACTTTGAGGCCGAACTGTTCGGCGACGGCATACCCGAAGCCGCTCGCGCCCATCTTCGGAATCGACGGCCCGCCGGTGGCGATGACCAGCGACTCCGCCGTGAAACACCCGGTATCCGTTGCCACGGCGAAACGATCCCGGTCCTTGGAAACGCCGCGCACGTCCACCGCCGTCCGGATGTCGACGCCGCGCGCCTCCTCGAGCAGGAGGTCGATGATCTGCCGGGCGGATCCGTCGCAGAACAACTGGCCGTGGTCGCGCTCGTGATAGGCAATGCCGTGCCGTTCCACCAGCGCGATGAAGTCGTTCTGGGTGTAGCGCTTCAAGGCCGACGTGCAGAAGCGCGGATTGTCCGACAGAAAATCGGCGGGCGAGGCGTGCCGGTTGGTAAAGTTGGCGCGCCCGCCGCCCGAGATACGGATTTTCCGTCCCACCAAGCCTGCGCGTTCGAGCACAAGAACCTTACGCCCGCGCTTGTGCGCTTGCGCCGCGCACATGAGGCCCGCCGCCCCGGCGCCGATGATGATGAGATCGACCGCTGTCATGGCGCAGGGTATAGACGAAGTCGCCCGCGCCACCAAGCCGGACGGCTATCGCTTTACCCGGAAAATTTCGGCGGCGTTGGCACCGTCTTGCATCGGCACGGTGACGAGCGGCGCCATCTGATCGAGGCTCTCGGTCGCGGTCCACAGATATTCGTTGATGAACCGGCTCCAGGCGGCGCCGTCCTCGGGCGCCAGATTGTAGCCGAAACTGTCCATCCAGCCGCCGGTCACTTGGCAGTCGATGCCTTGCTCGCTCATCCAGCGAAAGCGCGGTTTCCGGATCGCGCAGGCCCGACGACACCGGTCGGCCCGGGTCGCGGCCTGCGAACACGCGTTGATACTTACCTTCGCTGTGCAGCAGCTCGACCTTCTTGAGCAGACTCGGGCTCTTCTTCAATGCATCCAGCATACTCTGCGGCGTATAGTGCGCATGGCAGTCGATGATCATGTCGGTCCTCGCCGTTGCTGATACAGAACAGAAACGAAAAGTGTTTTTTTAAGAGGTTCCGCCCAGGCGCTCCCGGCCGTGGGGTTCGAGAAAATCGAGCGACGGCCCGACGGGCACGATGCCCGACGGATTGATCGAGTCGTGGCTTTGGTAATAGTGCCGCTTGATGTGATCCATGTTGACCGTCTCGGCGACGCCCGGCACCTGATAGAGATCGCGCAGGTAACCCCACAAATGGGGATAATCCACGATCCGCCGGATGCTGCATTTAAAATGCACGGCGTAGACGGAATCGAAGCGCATCAGCGTGGTGAACAAGCGCCAATCGGCCTCGGTGATCCGATCCCCCATGAGATAGCGCCGGTCCGCCAACCGCCGATCGAGGAAATCCAGCGTCTCGAACAGCGGACGGACGGCTTCCTCGTACGCTTCCTGGGTGGTCGCGAACCCGGCCCGGTACACGCCGTTGTTGACGGTTTCGTAAATCCGGCCGTTCAGGTCCTCTATGCCGTCGCGTAGCTCGGGCGGATAGTAATCCGACCCCGCCGCGCCGATGCCGTCAAAAGCGTCGTTGAACATCCGGATGATTTCCGCGGATTCGTTACTGACGATGGTGCCCTTTTTCTTGTCCCACAGGGTCGGCACCGTCACCTTGCCCGAGTATGCCGGATCGGCCTTCTGGTACACCTCGTAAAGATACCGCGCGCCGTTGACGGTATCGGGAATCACGCCGTCGCCGTCCCGGAAGGTCCAGCCGTTTTTGCCCATGAACGGATGCGTCACCGACAGCGAGATCATATCCTCGAGCCCCTTGAGCTTGCGGAAGATCAGCGTGCGGTGCGCCCACGGGCAAGCCCAGGATACGTAAAGATGATACCGCCCCGCCTCGGCCTCGAAGCCGCCCGAACCGGTCGGGCCCGGCGCGCCGTCGGCGGTGATCCAGTTGCGATAGACCGAGTCGGCCCGGACGAAGCGCCCGCCGGTTTTTCCGGTATCCTGCCACACATCGTGCCAGACGCCCTCGACGAGCCGTCCCATCGTTTCCTCCTATCCGCGTGCGCTCAATCGTGCAACCCGTCGTCCACCTCGATGCCGGCCCGGCACGATTTCGCCCAGTCGCGGCATGATGATATCCATTTGTTATGTGATCTTTTTGCGCAGGGTTTCAACGATGCGATCCACGGTCGGCGGAATCGCATCTTCCGAGCCCTAAACCGGGTTTATTGAGAGGCGGCCGGCCCGCTCAAAATAACTTAGCGGCCTGGCGCGCGAGATCGATGGCCTCGTCGTCGATCGGAATCCGCATGCCGTCGTTAAACTTGTTGAGCACGTCCATGGCCGCCGTCGCCAGGGCAATCTCGACCCGCTGGCGCGGATTGAAATTCACCGTGAAACGCTCGCAGATCTCATCGGAGATATTGGCCGAATCCACCGTCAGGGCCTTGGCGAAATCGAGCGCCGCGCGCTCCTGTTCGCTGAACGCCGGATGGGTCGGGTAATCGTGAATGTTCTCGATCTTCTCCGCCGACACGCCCATGTCGATCAGCTTCGCGAGCTGATGGCTCGAGCAATAAACGCAAGTGTTGATGTTCGACACCAGATGGCGGATCAGGATCGTCAGTTCCGGATCGAGCGAGCCGCCCGTGCTTGCGTTGCCCAAAAACGTGCGCACCGCGGCGGCCATTTCGTCGGCATGGGCCATCGCACGCACGCTGTTCGACAGGCGCCCGACCTTCTTCGCGGTCTTTTCGCTCATGCCTTTGAACGCCGGTCCGAAATCGTCGAGCTCCAACAACGGCACCAACGGTTCACGCGCCATGGTGATATCGAATTTATTCATCGTGTTCTCCCTGCATGCGGATCGGCCAAGGACCGAAGACGACCGAACCGGCCGTTAGGTTTCCCGTGTGGCCATCATACCGATCTTCCGGGCCGCCGCCACCCTTGAGGCCGCGGATCAGGTGGCATCCTTATCGGCCCCGCGGATCATCTCCTCGGGGATGTCGTCGAACGAGGCGTAGTTCATCGAGGTGAGCCGATGATAAAGCCCCTTGTTCGCCAGCAATTCTCGATGGGTGCCGGTCTCGACGATCCGGCCCCGGTTCAAAACCAGGATCCGGTCGGCGCCGCGAATGGTCGCCAGCCGGTGCGCGATCACGATGCCCGTGCGGCCCTTGAGCAGAACCTTGAGCGCTTCTTGAATCCGGCGTTCGGTGTAGCTGTCGATGCTCGCGGTCGCCTCGTCCAGCACCAGGATCGGCGTGTCGGCGACGATCGCGCGCGCGAAGCTGATCAACTGGCGCTGGCCGAGCGACAGGTTGCCGCCGCGCTGCTCGAGCATAGTCTCGTAGTGCTTGGGCAAGCGCATGATGAAGTCGTGCGCGCCGACCGCCTTCGCCGCCGCGATCACGTCCTCGCGGCTCGCCGTCTCCTTGCAGTATTTGATGTTCTCGAAAATGGTGCCGGTGAACAAAAACGGTTCCTGCAGCACCATGCCGACATGACGGCCGAGCGAGTGTTGGGTTACGTCGCGCACGTTATGGCCGCCGACCAAAACCCGGCCTTGCCAGACGTCGTAGAAACGGTGAATCAGCGCGGTGATACTGGTCTTGCCCGAACCGGTCGGCCCGACCAGCGCGACCATCTCGCCCGGCGCCACCTTGAAGTCGATATCCTGCAACACCGGCTGATCCGGCACGTAGCCGAACGTGACGTTCTCGAACGCGATGGAGCCGTCGATGTCCTCGAGATCGAGTGCGTCCGGTTTATCCCGAAGGTCGATCGGCACGTCCAGAACCTCGAAGATACGCCGGCCCGACGCCATTGCGCGCTGCATGACGCTGTATTGAATCGTCAGCGACCGGATCGGATCGAAAAACCGCTGTACGTAAAAGATGAAGGCGACCATGACTCCCAACTCGAGCGTGCCGCCCAGCACCATGTTGCCGCCAACGACCACGACGATGGCCATGGCGCACCCGGTCAGGGTATCGACGATCGGCACCATCACGTTCGACAGCTTGGAGGCCTTGAGGTGCGCGTCGAGATTGTCGGCCGCCTTGACCTCGAAACGGTCGAAATTGAGGCCCTCGCGGATCATGCCCTGCACGGTGCGCACGCCGTTGATGTTCTCGGCCAACGCGCCGTTCACGATGGAACTGGTTTGGCGGGCGCGCAGGAAGGCCTTTTTCGCCATCGGCAGCCAGATCAGTCGCACGATCAGAAGCATCAGCACGACCGAAAGCGTCAGCAAGCCGAGCTGCCAGTTGAGCGCCACCAAGACCGTTACGATCCCGAACAACAGGAGAATATCGCCCATCGCCGTGACCGTGGAATCGAGAAACTCCTGCAGCGCGCCGACATCGCCCTGCAGGCGCGACATCAGCCGCCCGACTTCGGTCTTGTCCATGAACGACATGGAAAGCCGCTGCAGGTGCACGTACATGGCGCGGCGCAGATCGAATAGAACCCGTTCGCCCAGCTTGCCGACGAAGGTTTCCTGCACGTACATCGCGGCAAGATTGATCAGAATCACGCCGAGGAAACCGAGCGCGATCAGATCCAACAGATCGGCGCTGCCCGCGCCCGCCGCCAGCACGTTGTCGATCACGGACCGGATCACCAGCGGAATCGACAGTTGCGACAGTGTAAAGATCACGACCGCGCCGAGCGCGATCAGGAACCGCTTGCGATAAGGCCGCACATAGGACAGGAAACGCCGAATGATCGGTGCGTCGAACGCGTTGCCGAACAACTGCTCATCGATCCGGTCGTTGAGCCCGCCCCCACGGGAGTCGGCGTGCGGGCCGGCGGTGGCGACCGGGGCGGATTGCGGCATGATGGACATGGTTCCGCTCCCTCACGCCGTCCCGATGCCGGGGTCGATGCCGGGATCGTTGCCG
>JBBDTH010000069.1:18641-41999 GCA_040904505.1 Rhodospirillales bacterium
TGCCGGGATCGTTGCCGAACTCGATTTGAATGTCGTGCAATTCCTTGTAGCGCCCGCCCAACGCGAGCAATTCATCATGGCTACCGCGCTCGATGATCCGGCCCGCTTCCAGGAACAGAATTTCATCGGCATGCATCAACGAGCTCAAGCGGTGCGAAATGATGATCGTCGCCCTATCCTTGGTCAGCTCCTTCAAGGCGGCCCGGATGCGCTGTTCGGTCGCGGCATCGATCGCGGCGGTCGAATCGTCGAACACGATGAACGACGGCCTCAAGAGAATACTGCGGGCGATGGACAGCCGCTGGCGCTGCCCGCCCGAGAGCGTCACGCCGCGCTCGCCGACCAGGGTCTGATAGCCCAACGGCATGCGTGAAATGTATTCGTGCAACTGCGCCGACTCCGTCGCGTTGACGATATGCTCCCGCTCGGCGTCCGGATCGCCGTAGGCGACGTTATTGTCGACCGAGGTCGTGAACAGGAACGTGTCCTGCTGCACGACGCCGACGGCATCGCGCAGAGATTCGAGCGTGACGTCGCGGATATCCTGACCGTCGATGGCGATCCGCCCGCCGGTCACGTCGTAAAACCGCGGGATCAGATGCGCGACGGTCGACTTGCCGCTGCCCGGCGGGCCGACGATGCCGAGCGTCTTGCCCGACCGAATCTCGAAGGAAACGTCGTGCAGGGCCGGACTGTGGCCTTCCTCGAGCGTATAAGCGAAATCCACATGCTCGAATTTCAGCACGCGCTCGCTCAACTCGAGAGGCTTGGCGCCGGGCTTGTCCCTGACCGCCGGCTCCATGTCGAGAATCTCGAACACCCGGCCGCCCGAAACGGATGCCCGCGCTGTCGCGTTGACGATCATGCCGACCTGGCGCACCGGCTGCTGCAGAATCGCCATGAAGGCGAGAAACTCGGCCAGGGTGCCGACCGTGATGGCGCCCTCGATGATCCGATGCCCGCCGACCCACAGCACGAGCCCGATCGCCACGTAATAGGAAAACGACATAAAGGCGGCGTTGCTGTAGCGGATATGGATGCGGCGCATCGACATGGCGATGGCGCTGTCAGATACCTCGTCGAAGCGCTTCAATTCGTGCGGCTCGGCGGCGAACGCCCGCACGACCCGGATGCCGCCGAGGTTCTCCTCCATGATCCGGGTCACGACGGCCAGGCGCTCCTGCAACGCGAGCCAGGTGCGGCGCAGCCAAATCCGTGACACGCCCGCGCGCCAGATCACCACCGGCACGAAACTCAGCGCGAGAAGGCCGAGCGTCGCATCCGTGCCGATCAAGTGGTAGCCGCCGTAGATCAACAGCATCGCCAAGACGATCACCCGCAGCATGGCGCCGTCGAGAAAACGGCGGACGCCTTCGATGTCGAGCATGCCGCGCGTGATCAGATCGCCCGAGTGCACCCGGTCATGGAAGGCGAAGCTCAACCGCTGAAGCTTCTCGAAATAGGCAAGCCTGAGCTCGTAACCGATGTTTTGGCCGATGGCCTCGCCTTGGTAGTTGTGAATCATGGTGAAAACGCCGCGAAGCACGCCCGCGCCCAGCAGCATCAGCGCCGCCGTAATCAACGCCTTTTTGGTCTGATCGGGGCTGACCGCGCCGGATGCCAGCAACCCCTGGGCATGATCAACCGCCGCGCCCAGGTATTGCGGGATGAGGAGTTGGAAGTACGCGGCGGTCACCGTGCAGACGATGCCGATCGTCAAGCGCACCTTATAGCGCGTCGCCATTTTCAAAATTCGCATGACCGCGTTCACGCCGCCGAACATCACGATATTCTTGGATGCGGCCTCGATGTCGGCGCCGGGCGCTGCGGCGGGGCGGTTTATCGTTTTTTCAGGAGTCGTCGTCACGCGGGTTCCCGTCTTTTTTTATCTGTACTTTTATCTGTATTTCGGCGCGGTCGGGGATAGTAACGCAAGCGCGCGGCGCACTCAATTATTAGCCGAGGGCCTCGCCGACGGCCCGGCGCGCCAGGACCGGGATCAGATGGGCGCGGTATTCGGGTGTTGCGTGGATATCCCCGCTTAGGCCGTCCGGCGGCACGGCAACCCCGTTCAGGCTCGCGGGCACGAATTTTTCCGCCAGCGCCCGTTCCAGCGCCGCGGCACGGAACACGCACGGCCCGGCCCCGGTCACGGCAACGCGGGGACCGGTGTCGGTTTGCGCGACGAACACGCCCACCAGGGGAAAGCGCGAGGCCGGATTGGCGAACTTCTCATAACCCGCGCGCGCCGGCACCGGAAACGATACGCGGGTGATGATCTCCCCGGTCTCGAGCGCGGTTTCGAACAAACCTCGGAAGAAATCGTCGGCGGCAATCTCGCGCCGGTCCGTTCGGATCGTCGCGCCCAGGCCGAGCACGGCGGCCGGATAATCGGCCGCCGGATCGTTGTTGGCGAGAGAACCGCCGAGCGTGCCCCTGTTACGAACGAGAGGATCGCCGATGCCGCCGGCGAGTTTCGCCAGCGCCGGAATTCTTCTTCGAACGAGATCGGATGCCGCGACGGTTGCGTGGGTCGTCATGGCCTTGACGATCAACGCATCGCTCTCGTCCTCGATGCCGCGCAGCTCGTCGAGACGGCCCAGATCCACCACGTCGCTCGCCTGATCGAGGCGCAGCTTCAGCGTCGGCAGCAGGCTCATCCCGCCGGCGAGATAGCGGGCGTCCTCGGCCGCCTGATGCCGCTTGGCCGCGTCTTCGACCGATTCCGCGCGGCGGTATTCGACATCATACATGGCTCATGACCTCATCGCCTTCGCTCCGGCAGCGATGGCCTTGACGATGTTGTGATAGCCGGTGCACCGGCACAGATTGCCTTCGAGCCCGTGGCGGATGTCGGCCGGGTTCGGATTCGGGTTTTGCTTCACCAGCGCGAGCGCGCTCATCACCATGCCCGGCGTACAATACCCGCATTGCAGCGCGTGATGATCGCGAAACGCCTCCTGCATGGGGTGCAGATCGTCACCAGTTGCGACGCCTTCGATGGTGACGACCTCGGCGCCGTCGGCATGGGCCGCCAGGATCGTGCACGATTTCACCGCCAGGCCATCCAGGTGAACGGTGCAGCAACCGCATTGGCTGGTGTCGCAGCCGACGTGGGTGCCGGTCAGCCCCAGATGATCGCGGATGAACTGCACGAGCAGGGTACGGCCCTCGATTTCGCCGGAGACCCGTTCGCCGTTGACCGTCAGGGTGATCGTGAGCGCGCTCATGACTGAAGACTCTTCAGGGCTTTCTCGTAATACGTGAGATCGAGATATTTCCCGGGATCGGTCAGCGGCGTGTCTTGCGCGACATATTGGCTGCGCAGGTCCAACACGGTCTTAAGGCCGTCCATGTTTATTTTCGCAAGCGGCGTCAGGCCGGTCTTTTCCGAAAGAAGCTTATTCATCACTTTCTCGACCGCCTGGGGTTTGATCGCCGGCATATTGCGCAGAAGCATTTCGGTGGCTTCGGCGCGGTTCTTCGGATCGAGGGTCCACGCCAGGCCCTTAAGATAGCCGGCGATGAAGGAGACCAGCGTGTCCTCGTTGGCGGCGGCCCACGCCCTGCGGGCGGCGAAACTGCCGCCTTGGTAATGCTCGAACGTATCGAGGCTGCTTTCGAGCACCTTGAAGCCTTTCGCGAGCGCCATGCCGGTGAACGGCTCGATGGTGAGCGTACCGGCGTGCTCGCCCGTCTCGACCGACCGCCAGCGTTCGGGAGTCGCGCCGACCGGCACCAGCTCGTAGTCGTCCCGGCTCAAGCCGGCGTTTTCGAGCATGCGATAGAGCACGAACGCGAAGCCGGTGGAGAGCGCGTCCATCGCCAGGGATTTCCCCTTGAGATCGGCGAAGGTTTCGATGCCGGGCGCGACGACGAAGGACAGTTCGATCCGGGTCGCGCCCATGAACACGAATAGATCCGGCGTGGTGTCGAACGATACCGCACCCTGGTTTTCCCGATACGCGACCACATTATCGATGGCCGTGCCGGCGATTTGGAATTTCCCGTTGATCAAGTTTTCCGCCTGATAGACGGAGCTCGGCGTGGTGGTCAGGTTTACGTCGATGCCGCGTTCGGCGAAATAGTCTTTCTCGCGGGCGGCGAAAATCGGCAGATTGGGAGCCCCCGGGAAGCAAATCAATTCAAGAGTGTCTTTTGTAGATGCCATGTTCTCTCTTTTTCTTCTCCGTCACGCCGCCCGGCTGCCTTGAATTGCTTGCCAAACGGCAAGCGGCGTCGCCGGCATGGTGATGTCGCGCACCCCATAGGGCCGGAGCGCATCGACGATGGCGTTGATGATCACCGCCGGCGCCGGGGTGGTGCCGCCTTCCCCGCCTGCCTTGATGCCGAGCGGATTGGTCGGCGAGGGCACTTCGTTGAGCGACGTCGCGAAATCGGGGAAGTGATCGGCGCGCGGGTAGCCGTAATCCATCAGCGATCCGCATAAAGGTTGGCCGGACTCAGGATCGTTGTAGCACTGCTCCCACAGCGCCTGGCCGACGCCCTGCACCAGCCCGCCGTGGGTTTGCCCGTCGACGATCAGCGGGTTGATTGCCACGCCGACGTCGTCGACGGCGGCGTAGCGCGTGATCTCGACGCCGCCGGTTTCGGGATCGACCTCGACTTCGCACACATGGCAGCCGTTCGGAAATACCTGGGTGTGCATCTCGTTCATTCGCACCACCGCCAGCGCGCCCTCATCGTCCCGCTTCGCCAGATCGAAGATGTCGATGGAGCGGTTGGTGCCGGTGACGAAAAAGTTACCGTCCTTGAAATCGATCTCGCCCGGCGGCGCGTCCAGTATCCGCCCGGCGAGGCCCTTGCCTTGCGCGATCATCTGCTCGCACGCCTGCACGATCACGGTACCGGCCATCCGCATCGAGCGGCCCGAGTGCGAACCGCCGCCGACCTTTACAATATCCGTATCGCCGAGGATGATCCGGACCCGGTCGATACCGACGCCGAGCCATTCAGCGGCGACCTGGGCAAAGCTGGTTTCGTGGCCCTGGCCGCTCGGCTGGGTGCCGATCACGACGTCGACGTGGCCCTCGGAGCGCACCGTGATCTCGGTCTGCTCGATCGGCGCGCCGGTCGAGGATTCAACGTAGTTGGCGATCCCGCGCCCGAGCAGTTTGCCGCGCGTTTCGGCCGCCTTTTTGCGGGCTTCGAAGCCGTTCCAATCGGCGATCTCCATGACCATGTCCATGCTGCGGGCGTACTCGCCGCTGTCGTATACGGCCCCGATGGGGTTCGTGTACGGCATGGCCCGCGAGGAAATCAGATTCCTGCGGCGCAACTCGACCGGATCGAAGCCCAATTCGGCGGCGGCCGTGTCGACCAGGCGTTCGATGGCGAAGGTAACTTCCGGACGGCCCGAACTGCGATAGGCCTGGGTCGGCATGGTGTTGGTGTAGGCGGCCCGCGCCCGCACGCAGGCGGCGGGAATATGATACGAGCCGGTAATCAAGGCGGTGCCCTTGCCGAGCGGCGAGAGCGACACGCAGCGCGCGCCGAGGTTGCTGATGTTGTCGGCCCGCATCGCCAGGAACGTGCCGTTCTTATCGAGCGCCAACTCGACCGCCGTCACCAGATCGCGGCCCTGATAATCGCTCAGAAAGGCCTCGCTGCGATCGCACACGAACTTGACCGGCCGGCCGATTTTCTTCGCCGCCCACAGCACCAGGCCGAATTCCACGTAAACGCGATTTCGGGTGCCGAAGTTGCCGCCGACGTCCTTGGAGATCACCCGCAGCTTTTCCTTGTCGATGCCGAGCACGGAAGCGAGCTCGCCCTTCTGGCGCACGGCGCCGCCGCTGCCGGCATATAAAGTGTATTTGTCCGCTTGCGCGTCGTAGACCGCGAGCGCGGCGCGCGGTTCGAGCGGTACGCCGGTCACCCGCCCGACGTGGAATTTCATGGCGACGACATGATCGGCTTGCGCGAACGCCGCATCCGTTCCGGCGGGATCGCCGAACACGGTGTCCACACACACATTACCCGGCACCTCGTCCCACACCGGCGCTTCCGCCTTGCCGGCGGCGGCGTCCTCGCTGCTCAACACGAACGGCAGCGGCTCGTACTCGACCTCGACGGCTTCCGCCGCGTCCATCGCCCGCGCCTTGGTCTCGGCCACCACCATGGCGACGGCCTCGCCGACGTGGCGCGCCTTATCGGCGGGCAGCAGCACGTGCGGGCCGATGAAGATGTCGCCGCCGCCGGGTCCGCGCAGTTTGAGATCGTTGTCGGTTTTCGGGATCGGGTTGTGCGGGATCGCGCCGAGCCCGTCGGCGGCACAGTCGGCGCCCGTGAACACGCCGAGCACGCCCGGCATCGCGCGCGCGGCATCTACGCCGAAGCCCTTGAGCCGCGCGTGCGCATACAGCGAGCGCACCATCACCGCAAAGGCCTGGCCGGGCTCGTTGAAGTCGTCGCTGAATTCGCCCTTGCCCGTCAGGAGGCGCGGGTCTTCCTTGCGACGCGTTCGCTTGCCGATTTTCTCGTACATCGTCTCCCGGATACTTTATTTATCTTTTTTCAGTCGGACGGCTCCCAGCCGTCTTTAATGACGGACCGCACGGCGGTGTTGGGCTTGATCCCCTTTTGCTTGAGCTGATCGGAGCGCCGGCCGTTATCGAGGTATTCTCCCTTGGCCGCGCGGTCCGCCATGTCGTCCCAATTCTTAGTCCAATCTCCCAATGTGTAACCGTGCCACGGCGCTTCCGGCGTCAACGGCGGCAGGCCGAACTTCTCCCACAATTCCTTCGCGTGTTCCATGTATTCGCGCTTGGGCAAGGCAAGCGGCGGCATTTTGCTCTTCAGTGTCGCATCGACCAGCATGGTCGAATCCTGACCGCGCGCGCCGCCCTCGGGGCCGTGACCGCCGTCCCGGTACGGCAAAATCTTGATGTCCTCGATGGGATTGGCGCGATAGGCGAGCGACCAGAACACCGCGTCGGTGTTGTTGGGATCGATGTCCTCGTTGACCGCGATCACGTACTTGCCGCAATCGGCGCGCAGGAACGCCGCCCCGTTGAGCGCGCGCCAGACTTGGGCTTTCGGGGTCTCGGGCTCCATCACCAGGAAGATCACCCGACGCAAATTCGTCAACGGCTCGTGCAGCACCACTTTTTTAACCGCGCGAATGCCGAGATGATCGCGCAAGTGCGCCAGAAACATCGGCTCGTACGCGACCCGCTTGATGACGCTCGATTCGCTCGGCGTGACCTGGGAGATGATGGAGGAGAACACCGCGTCCTTCTTGCGCGTGATCGCAGTCACGGTAAAGATCATGTTGAAGTCCTCGAGCGCGATATGCCCGTGCGATTCGCCGAACGGCGCTTCCGGCTCGAGATACTCGGTATCGATCAGGCCCTCGATGACGATCTCGGAGTCCGCCGGCACCATCAGATCGACGGTCTTGCAGCGCACCGCGCGGATCGGCGCACCGGCCAGCCCACCCGCGACCGAGAGTTCATCGACGTCGCGCGGCAGTTTCTGCGGGCCGGTGAAGGCGACGCAGGGCGGGCAGCCGAGCACGACGGCGCACGGCATCTTCTCGCCGCGCGCGCGGTACTTCTCCCAATGGGGATAGCCGCCCGCGCCCCCGGAGCGGGTCGCCATCCGCACCACCAGCCGGGTCGGCGATTTCAGGCCGCCGCGATAGGTGCCCATGTTCTGGATGCCGTTGTCGGGATCCTTGGTGACGAAATTGCTCGCCGTCAAATACGGCGCGCTGTCGAACCCGGGCGAGGAAATCGGCACCGGCAAGGCGTCCAGACCGTTGCCCTCGCCTTCGAGATCCTTGCCCCGCAGCACGACTTCCTGGCACGGCGCCTCGTTGACGACGACCGGCGCAATCGGTTCCGCGAACGCGCGCTGCCAGCGCTCGCCGATTTCGGACAGATCGTCCACGCCCATGCCGATCCGGTAGACCTCGCTGTTGGCAGCGAGCGCGCCCACGACCACCGGCATGTCGTAATGCCGGCCCTTCGAATCGGTAACGTTGGTGAACACGAACGCCTTGCGGTCTTTTTCGGGGATGCCGCCGCGAAACTGCCAGCGCACCAGCGGGTGCAGTTCGGTATCCTTGTTCACCGGCTGATCGATGCGCTGCACCAGCCCGGCGGCGTCAAGCGCGGCCAAGTGCTGCTGCAGGTCGGTATACCCGGGGTTCGGCTTGGGGTGCGCCATGACGCGGTCCTTGTTGAAGCGTTTCTTGTTCCGTCCCGCCGGACGGCGGACAACGGCTTTTTTTCGAAAAATCAGAGGTTAGGTTAGGCATGCGGGCGCGCCCAGGCAAGCCCAACCGCACGGCAAAAGCGCCCACCAATCCGTTCATTGGATCACGGGCCAAGCGGGGGATCACGGGCCAGCGGGCGGCCCGGACCCTGGCCCGACCTTTATTGAACACCCGGGAAGGATCGCTATAAGGTAGTCCCCGTTCAACAACGGGGAGGCGCACCATGACCATGACTATCCGCCGGATCGTGACCGGCCACGACGATACCGGCAAGGCGATCGTGACCATCGACAAGCCCTTCGAGAAGATCAACGTCATGCGCTCTGGTAATTCGGCGGCGACGCTTTGGATCACCGACGACATGCCGGCCGAGGTCGACGGCGACGAGGACCCGGCGGAGCGCGATATCGACATTGAGCCGCCCGCGCGCGGCACCGTGTTTCGGATTCTCGAACTGGTGCCCGGCAAGGCCCCCTACATGCACCGGACTGACACGGTCGATTACGTCGTGGTGCTGAACGGCGAATGCGTGATGCTACTCGACGACGGCGAGGAAGTCGCCCTAAAGGCCGGCGACGTAATGATCCAGCGCGCGACCTGGCACGGCTGGACGAATCGCACCGACGCGCCGTGCCGGATCGCGTTCGTGCTGACGGGCGCGAAAGCGCCGAAGACGCATCTTCATCACGATCATTAAAAAGGCCGTGTCTCAGTTCGCCTCATCCTGAGACACTACTCACGAACAATGCTACGAAAACGCCGCGTCGATTACGGCGGCGATTGTCTCCGCGTCGGCTTCGGGAAAGCACGCGCGTAAAACCGTCAAGACATGCGCGCGGTCGGCGGGGGTTTCGCGAAGCCCGAGCGCTGAAAAATAGCCCGCCATATTGGCGGCAGCGGCACGAATGCTGTGCGGCGATGACGCCGCTTCCGGGGGTGCCAGGGGAACCGCGTGCGCCAACAATTCTTGCTCGATTTTTTCCGCGTCCAATTCCACGCCGAGGATTTTCTTACGCAGCGCCTCGGCCGCCGCGCCGGGAACGGGATCGAATCCGTCCTTGAGGCGCCGGCGGAGGCCGCGCAGGCCGCGCACGATCACGCCATGCCAGGCACCGGCGGTCTCGAGACAGCGGTTCATGGCCGCGTCGTTCAACGCGGTGCCGCACGCGCCCGCCCAGCCGCAATACAGCAGAAGATTGACGTCGATCCCGTGGGCTTCCTGGAGTGCCAGACACGCCTCCGGCACGCCCGCGCTTTCGTACACGTTCAGGGAAAACGTCCAAAACGGGAAATCTTCGGTCATAAAGTCCGGGCTTTTCGCCATTTTCGCCGAGGGAGTCGAGCCGGTTGAAAGGAGAGCCATAGTATGGATTAATTCAGGATCGACTCACAAAAAAAATCGAAAATCATCCTGTGCAGGAGGACACGTCATGGCTCTCAAAAAGACCAGGATCGAAGTGAACAACGCCGTCTTTTCGCTGCCCTATCATGTGGCGAAGGAAGAGGGGTATTTCGAGGACGAAGGCTACGACGTCGAGCTGGTGCCGGCGGGCTCGGGCCGCGACCGCGACAAGGAGGTGCCCGAGCAACCGATCGAGGATCACCGCGCGGTCAAATCCTACGGCTGGCACGAAGGCATCGAGACCGGCGAGTTCTGCATGTACCGGGCCTGCGAATGGGGCCAGATACGCCGCACCCAGGACAGCGCCAAGAACGTGAAGGTCATCAGCAAACGCGCCGCCGTCGCGACGCAAGCCATCGTGGTGCGCGGCGATTCGCCCTACAACGTGCCGCAGGACCTTTCGGGCAAACTGGTCGGCGTGAATTTTCATGCGGGCTCGCATTACATCACGCTCTCGATGCTGGGCGGTTCCATGAACGCGAAATCCGAGGTCCGCGCGGCCCACGTCGGCGGGCCGAAACAGCGTCTGCGGTTTCTCGAGGACGGCAAGATCGAGGCGGCGGCGGTGATGGAACCGTGGATCACGGTCGCGGCGAAAAAGGGGCTCAAGATCATCTGCGAGGCCTTCTACGAAGGCGCCGAGGTCGCAACCCCGGACGTCGATCCCGAGATGTACGCGGCGATCACCCGCGCCATCAACAGGGCCGTCGTCAAGATCAACCGGGATATCCGGCCCTATCTCAAATACATGATCCGCGAAGTGCCCGAAGACATCGTGACGCTGACCGAGGACGACTTCTACCTGCCGCGCTTTCGCTACGTCGAGCCGCGCCCCTACAGCCGCGCGGAATACGAACACCTGCACGACTGGATGGTAAGTTGGGATCTGCTGGAGCCGGAAAGCGACTACGACAACATCATCGGCGCGAAGTTGGCGGCGTCGGCCTAAAGGCTACACTACGAAACGGGCCGGGGATTCCCCGGCCTGGTTTTCGAGTATCAGAAAAACTTCACGACATCGAGGGTGCGCAGCACCGGAAACCAATCGCCGAGCAGGGCCGGCGGCCAGGGCACACGCAACACGTAATGAAACAGGCCGTAGCTGAACGCCCACACCGGCACGGACACCATCACAACCATTTTCCACGATTCCCGGCTGACGAAACGCATGTAGCCGACGAGCAACACGAACAACGCGGGTAGCAGGCCGATCACCAGGGCGAAGCCGAGGAAAATCAGACACCAGAGGAAATAGACGACAGCGCGCGCAAAAATGGTTTGCGCGGACAAGTCGCCGTAATCGGCCTGGATGTCGAAATGGGCGGCGCCTTGCCCGCCGATCGCGGCGCCGCCCACGGTACCGATAAACAACCGCATGACGATGAACACGGCGACGAACAGAAACCCGGCGCCGCCGATGACCTGGGGCACCAAACGCGCCGCCAGTTCCCACTCGGCCGCGCCCAGGACGGCGGTGGCGAAGATCGCGGCGACGGCGCCGCTGAACAGCAAATCGGTATCGATGTTCTGTTTCTGAAAACCGACCCGGCGCCGCTGCGCCGGATCTTTCATGCGGTTTCGGTAATTACGGATGATCGGGCGCGCGATGCCGAAGAGCGTGATCAATCCGATGGCGATCACCGCCGGGCGGCCCAA
This sequence comes from Rhodospirillales bacterium, assembly GCA_040904505.1. Classification (GTDB taxonomy): domain Bacteria; phylum Pseudomonadota; class Alphaproteobacteria; order Rhodospirillales; family CALINB01; genus CALINB01. Next base: position 29,942 of record JBBDTH010000069.1, read on the forward strand.
CCACTCGGCGCCGTAGCGGTTGACCGAAATGAACATGTAGCTTTCCACCAGGCCGCCGAGCACGAAACCGATGACCATCGGCGGGCGCGGCCAGCGCAGCCGCTTCATGATCCAGCCCAGCAGGCCGAACAGCAGCAGCGCGTATAGGTCGCCCCACGCCTTCGAGCCCTGAAACGCGCCGACGAAGGTGATCGCCAGCACCACCGGCACCAGGATACCGACCCGCACCTGCGCGATCTTCGCGAGCTGCTTGGTGAACGCGAAACAGATTCCGGCACCGAAAATGTTCGCCAGTGCGACGCTCCACACCAACGTGTAGGTCACGTCGAGTTTCTCCGTCAGCATCTTCGGTCCCGGCACCAGGCCGTGAATTAGGAACGCGCCCAGCAACAACGCCATCGAGGCCGAGCCCGGCACCCCAAACGCAATGGTCGGGATTAACGCGCCGCCTTCCTTGGCGTTGTTCGAACTTTCCGACGCAATGACGCCGCGTACGTCGCCCTTGCCGAAGCTCTCGGTCGCGCCCTTTTCGCTGCGCGCGGCGTGACCGTAAGCGATCCAATCGATCACGGATGCGCCGATGCCGGGAATCGCGCCGAGTCCCGAGCCGATCAGCGAGCAGCGGATCACCAGGAACCAGTTCCTGAGCGTGTCCTTGACGCCGTGCCATTGCGTCCAGGTCTTGTCGTCCTTGTTGTCCCTGGCGATCTTCATGCGCGAAATCGCGAGATCGGCCAGCTCGGGAATCGCGAACAGGCCGAGCGCGAACGGCACGATCGGCAAACCGTCCCATAAATAGATCCATTCGAACGTCCAGCGCGAGGTCGCCGATTGCGCTTCCTCGCCGACGGTCGCGACCATGATGCCGAGACACGCCGCCGCCAGGCCCTTGAGCGGCGACGCGCCGCTCAAGACGGCGACGAGGGACAAGCCGAATACGCACACGGCCAACAGTTCCGGCGTGCCGATCGCCAGCATCACCGGGCGCAGGATCGGCACGCTCAAGGCCAGCACCACCGCGCCGAACACACCGCCGATGACGGATGCGCTGAAGGCCGCCCCGAAGGCCCGGCGCGCTTCGCCTTTGCGCGCCATCGGGTGGCCATCCAAAATCGTCGCCGCCGAGCCGACCGTGCCGGGCACGCCGAACAGCACGGCCGGAATCGTATCCGAGGTGACGGTCACGGACGCCAAGCCGATCATGAGCGCTAGCGCGGTATAGGGATCCATGTTGAAGGTGAAGGGCAGCAACAACGACAACCCGACGAGACCGCCCAAGCCGGGAATAACGCCGATGACGAGGCCCATGACGACGCCGAGCATCAGAAAGGCGATCCGCGACGGATCGGCCATGATCAAGGCGGCCTTGACCGCCATCGCCCACATGTCGCCTTCCATCGCACCCCCTCGCTTGCTGTCCGTATATTCTTATTTGCTTATTTATGCCGCCGTCTACGCGTGACGGTACCCAGCGCTTCTCCAATACACAAGGGCGACCTTTAAGCGTTTTGTCGTTCGCGCACGGCCATGCGCGCGTCACGGCAAGACCGCGCTGCGAGGGCAAAAACAACCAATATTCTTAATTGGTTTCCCTTGTCGTATTCCATGTTGAACCCGCGACGGCCATCCCCTAGCCTATGTGTCAACACCAACAAAATCTCAAAACGCAGGGAGATGAAAATGTTACAGCGAACTCGATTGACGACTGCGATCGCATCGGTCGCGTTGGGATTGGCATTCGTAGCCAGCCCTGCCAAGGCGGATGCCATTGCAGATTTTTACAAAGGAAAAAATCTGACGTTTCTCGTCGGCTACAGCGCCGGTGGTTCGTTCGGTTTCTACGCACGATTGCTCGCCGAACATATGTCCAAGCACGTGCCCGGCAAACCCAACATCGTCGTGCAGCACATGCCGGGCGGCGGCAGCTTGAAGGCGGCAAACTACCTTTATAACGCGGCACCCAAAGACGGCTCAATGGTCGCGTTTCTGTCCGAAACGCTGCCGATCACGCAACGCCTGCGGCCGAAGAAAGCCAAATACGACGTTTCGAAAATGAGCTGGATCGGTTCGATGGTGCCGGTCAATCCGGTGATCATGGTACGCAAAGGCTCGCCCGCGCAGACCATCAAGGAATTGCAAAGCAAGGAAGTCAACGTCGCGTGCTCCGGGCGCGGCTCGCAAAGCTTCCTGATGCCCTCGTCCTTGAAACAGTTCGTCGGCTTCAAATGGAAACTGATTTGCGGATACAAGGGTTCGGCGCCGATGACGCTGGCGCTTGAGCGCGGCGAGGTCGATGTGCAATCGAGCGCTTGGATCAGCTGGCGTATCCGCTACATGGATAAGATCAAGGCCGGCGATCTGAACCCGATCGTTCAGGTCGGCCTCAAACGCGAACGTGAACTGCCGAACGTTCCCCTCATGCAGGACCTGACCGACGACCCGAAGATCAAGGCGGTGCTGAAGTTCGTTTCCTCGGGCGCGCCGATCGGGCGCTCCGTCGTCGGCCCGGCGAACGTGCCCGCCGATCGCGTGGCCGCTTTGCGTAAAGCCTTCGACGCGACCCTGAAGGATCCCGTGCTGCTCGCCGAAGCCAAGAAGCGCAACGCGCCCGTCGATCCGACTCCCGGCGCGGAGATCGAGAAGATCGTCATGGACGTGTTCAGCACCGCCGACGACGTCGTCACATTGGCGCGCCAGGGCATGAAGGGCTACAAGAAGAACTGCACCAAGAACTGCGTGAAAAAGAAGAAAAAGAAGAAGGAGAAAAACTCGTAACGCCTCCCTCGCGGGCCCTTGAAGCCCGGTTAGAAGAAACGCGCTCTTGTTACAGGCAAGGGCGCGTTTCCTTCTCCCGCCGATCACAAACACCGGAATGCACCGCATGAACGATTCGCCGAGCCATAAAACCGATTACGCGTCCGAAGCACCCGTCAACCTGCCGGCCAACAAGTCGAAGCCCGAATACGGCTCGGACGTGATGGTCGATATGCTCGAGCGTTTGGGCTTCGACTACATCGCACTCACGCCGGGCTCGACCTTTCGCGGCATCCATGATTCCCTCGTCAATTACGGGCGCAACCACAAACCGACCGTGATCCTATGCGCGCACGAGGAGATCGCGGTATCCCTCGCGCACGGCTACGCCAAGTTTACCGGCAAGCCCTGCGCCGTTATTTTGCACAATCTCGTCGGCATTCAACACGCGGTCATGTCGTTCTGGAATGCCTATGCCGACCGCGCGCCGATGTTCGTTTTGGGCGGTTCCGGCCCGGCCGACCCCGCCGAGCGGCGCTACATCGACTGGCTGCACAGTGCCAACGCGCAATCCGATCTGATGCGCCCTTATACGAAGTGGACGGATGAGCCTGCGACGGTGCCGGCGGTCCTGGAGGCCATGGCCAAGGCTTACCGGATCGCCTGCGGCGCGCCGAAAGGCCTGACGTATTTATCCATCGACGTGGGTTTGCAGGAAAAAACGATCGCCGGCGATATCCAAGTGCCGGACGTATCCCTGCCGCGCTACCGGCCGTCACCGCCCATCGCCGCGACGAAAGAATCCGTCGAGCAGGCCGCCGACATGCTGTGCGAGGCCTCCTTGCCGTTGATCATCGGCGGGCGTGCCGGCATGAGCGCCGACATCACCGCGCCGCTGGTCGAACTGGTCGAGCTGACCGGCGCCGTTTACCAGGAAGGCAAGGACGTCGTCTGTTTTCCGACCGACCACCCGCAAAATCTCTCGGGCGGTTTCGGTCCCACCAAGGAAAGCGAGATTCGCGGCGAGGCCGATGTTTGGCTTACGATCGATTGCCATGACGTCGCCGATCTGACGGGAAGCTACGGCAAGGCGCGCGGCGGCGGCTACGGCTACATCATCGACGGCGGCACGGCACGGCGCGTCATCGATCTGTCCGTCAACGATCTCGCCGTCGACAATTGGGCGACCATCGGCGGCGCGCTGCCGCCGGTCGATCTGCGGCTGTTCGCCGACCCGCTTTACGGGCTCGGCCAAGTGCTCGATGAAATGAAACGCCGCGCCGAGGGCAATCCCGCGTGGCGCAAACGCGCCCGGGACAATGCCAACGCCATCGCAAAACGCCACAAAGCGTTGCGCGCGCGCCAGCAGAAAGTCCTGAAGGATCATTGGGACGATTCGCCGATCTCGGTCGTGCGGTTGATCCATGACGTTTACGACGCCGTGAAGGACGCGCCCTGGGTTCTCGCCAATCGCAACTACCGGACCTGGTATGAAGGCATTTGGCGCTTCGCGGGCGGCGGACAGTATCTCGGCAACAACGGCGGCGCCGGCGTCGGATACGGCCCCGGCGGCGTTGTCGGCACGGCGCTTGCCGCCAAGGACGCCGGGCGTTTCACGGTCGCCATCATGGGCGACGGCGATTTCACCATGAACCCGTCCGCCATTTGGACGGCGGTCCATTACAAGATTCCGCTGCTGATCGTGCTGCACAACAACATGTCCTTCGGCAACGACGAGGTCCATCAGATCAAACTCGCCCGCGAGCGCGAGCGGCCCGCCGAGAATGCCTGGATCGGCCAGAAGATGGTCGCCCCCGAACCCGATTATGCGAGCGTGGCGCGCGCCTACGGCGCCTGGGCGGAAGGGCCGATCACCGAGGCCAAGGATTTGCCCGGCGTGCTCGGCCGCGCCGTCGCCGAGGTCAAAAAAGGCGGCGTCGCCCTCGTGGATGTCCAAACCCAGTTAAGCTAACAGCACACCTCGGCGGCAAATATAAGTGCCTACTTTTTGACCTCACTCCGTATCTGTGATTAATATTTAATCTCTTTTGACGGCGCGATGCCGGGCACAGACCATCTTTTGATGCATAAAGCATTGATTTCAAAAGAAATATAAAAACTGGCATGAAGATCGCTACGCTGTAGACAGGTTCGCTCTCCCGGCGGGCCCGGTCGTAACGCCTTTTCCATAGAAAAACATGGGATCGAGGGAGACTTGCTATACGGGTGAAAGCGTGACGAACGGATGACCGAGGCTGATTTAACGATCCTCATCATCGATGAAAACCGCGGACGCGCCGCCATCCTTGAGGAAGGATTGCGCGACGCGGGCTATCTCAACATCTCTTTTCTCGAGACCCTGAATAACGTCGTGGACCGCGTTTGCACGATCAATCCCGACGTCATCATCATCGACATCGAGAAACCGACCGGCGAGGCCTTGGATACCGTCCTTCAGATTCCGCGCGAAGCGAAGCGGGCGGTCGCCATGTTCGTCGACAGCTCCGACTCCGCCGTCATCGATGCCGCCGTCGCCGCCGGAGTCGGCGCGCTGGTCGTCAACGGTCTGGCCAAGGACCGAGTCAAGCATGTCGTCGATATCGCCATCTCGCGCTTTAAGGCCTTTCACGAATTGCACAATCGATTGCAGGAAGCCGAAACCGCGCTGGCGGATCGCAAGATCATCGAGCAGGCCAAGGGCATCTTGATGAGCCAACGCGGCCTGACCGAGGCCGATGCCTACGCCTTGCTCCGAAAGACCGCGATGAACGAAAAGAAACGGATCGTCGAGATCGCGCGCAGCATCATCACGGCATCGAAATTGATTTAACGGCAACGCGGCCGCACCCTATACCGGCGCATCGCCCTTGACGGTGGTACGCCACATCAGCCGCCGGTCCTCGGCGCCGTAATCGTCGATCGCGCAATGCATCGAACACCGGTTGTCCCAAAAGACGACATCGCCGGGTTGCCAGCGATGGCGATAGACGAACGCGGGTTTGACCGCGTGTTCGAACAAATAATCCAGCACCGCCCGGCTTTCCTCCGGCGGCACGCCTTCCAGGTGCGTCGTCATGCCGGGATTGACGTAAAGTGCCAGGCGCTTGCTCTCGGGGTGGGTACGGATGGCCGGATGCGAAACCGGTGGCGTTTTCGCCAACTGCTCCGCCGACGCCGGTTTGGTATAGCCCTTGCCGGCGATTTGCGTCCGTTGCGTGTACGCGAAATCGTGCACCGCGCGCAAACTCCACAAATACGTTTTCATCGGCTCGGACAGAGCGTCATAAGCTTTGTACATATTGGCGAACAGGGTATCGCCCCGCCCTTCCGGCACTTCGATGGCCGCCATGATCGAGCCGAGCGACGGCTCCTTCACATAGGCAAGATCCGTGTGCCAATACTGACCGGCGCCGGCCCGGCCGACCGGCTTGCCGGCTTCCGTGACGTTCGAAATCACGTAGATTTCCGGAAAGCCGGGCAGCAGGTAATCCTGCAGCACGTGGCGCTCGAGCGCGCCAAACATCCGGCTGAACGCGATAAGCTGTTCGGGAGTCAGGGCCTGGCCGCGAAAGATCAGGACGCAATGTTCGCCGAGCGCGCGACGCACGTGCGCGATTTCTGCCGCGCCCGCCGGTTTCGAAAGATCGATTCCGCCGATCTCCGCGCCGAGCGCGCTGCCGAGCGGCCGGATCGAAATCTGTCCCGCGTGAAGCGTATCCGTCATGGCCTGCGTTCCTAAAGCCTCGTAGAATTTCCTGAGACTATATATACCGCCTTTATTCCGTCCGTTCCAGATTGCCGAGATCGCAAATTACGGTAAACTCGCCGGCAACCGGCCAACCCGGATTACCGATAAAGGGAGCACCACCCATGGCCAAAGCGCCTCAATTCGAAGAAGTCCTCTACGACGTCAAGGACAGCGTCGCCTGGATCACCATCAACCGCCCGGAAGTCCGCAACGCCTTTCGCGAACAAACCCTCGACGAGCTGACCGAGGCGTTCCGCCTGACCCGCAATGACCCTTCCATCGCGGTCGCCGTGGTGACCGGCGCCGGCGACAAGGCGTTTTCCGCGGGCGGCGATTTCTACGCCATGAAGCGGCTTAACTGGGTCAACGCGGCCCAGTGGAACGACCGCATGCTCGGGCTCGCCATGACGATCCGCGGTCTGCACATCCCCGTCATCGCCATGGTCAACGGCTGGTGCATGGGCGGCGGGCACGAGCTCGCCTTGTGGTGCGACATCGTGATCGCCTCCGACGACGCGGTGCTGGGCCAGACCGGCGCCAAGGTCGGCGCCTGCCCGACCGTCGGCGCTACCCAATATCTGCCGCGCATCGTCGGCGAACGCATTGCGCGCGACATGATCTTCGGCTGCCGCACCTTCAAGGGCCAGGAAGCCGTCGACGTCGGCCTGATCAACCAGGCGGTGCCGAAGAAGGATCTGCGCAAGGCGGTCGAGGACTATTGCGAACGGATCAAGGGATTCAGCTCGCAGACCCTGCGACAGACCAAGCGCTCGCTCAATTTCGAATCCGATCAACTGTACGCCTCCTGGCAGCACGGCATGGAACTGCTGGCGCATGTGTGGGGCAGCGAGGAATCCCTCGAGGGCATGAACGCGTTCCTGGAAAAGCGCAAACCGGATTTCCAGAAATTCCGCCAACGTAACAAGGCAGAGCTGGACGGTTATCTCGACGGGATCGCGCGCGATGAAAACAAGCCGCCGGCGAAACCCTGAACCATGGCGTTCGAGAACCATGAAGGCGCGTTAAGCGGCATCCGGGTCATCGACCTGACCCGGATTCTCGCCGGTCCGTTCTGCACCATGAACTTGGGCGACATGGGCGCCGAGGTGATCAAGATCGAACGTCCGGGCTCGGGCGACGACACCCGGCGCTGGGGGCCGCCGTTCGCCGGCACGGAAGCCGCCTACTTTCTCGGCGTGAACCGCAACAAGCGCAGCGTGACCCTGAACCTCAAGGACGCGCGCGCGCAGGAAATTCTCAAAACGCTGCTTCTGGGCGCCGACGTCTTGATCGATAATTTCAAGACCGGCACGCTCGAAGCCTGGGGCATCACCCGGGCCTGGCGCGAGGAACACGCGCCGCGACTCGTGCATTGCCAGATCACCGGCTACGGCGACACGGGCCCGAAAGGCGGCATGCCAGGCTACGATTTCCTGCTGCAGGCCGAAAGCGGCCTGATGAGCATCACCGGCGAGCGCGCCGGCGGGCCGATCAAGTACGGCGTCGCCATCGTCGATGTGTGCACCGGTATGTACGCCGCCATGAGCATCCTCGCCGCCTTGAACGCCCGCGCGCGCACCGGCAAGGGCCAGCGCGTGACCGCGACGCTGTTTGACACCAGCCTGACGATGCTGGTGAACGTGGCCTCGAATTACCTGGTCAGCGGCAAACGCCCCGGCCGGTTCGGCAACGGCCATGCCAACATCGTGCCGTACCGCGATTTTCCCTGCGGCGACGGCGAGATCGCCCTTGCCGTCGGCAACGACGAGCAGTTCGCGCGCTTCGCCGCCTGCATCGATCATCCCGAATGGGCGGAGGACGAACGCTTTCGCACCAACCCGGCGCGGGTCGAAAACCGAAATACCCTCGAGCCGATGATCCGCGAAGCCCTGCAGCCCCGTTCCGCGCGCACCTGGATTGCGAAATTCCAGAAAGAAGGCATTCCCTGCAGCAGGGTCGCGCCGGTCGACGAGGCGCTCGAAAGCGAACAGGCGAAAGCAAACAATATGGTGGTCGAGATGGAGCACCCGAGCGCAGGCGCGATTCGCATGCTCGGCATTCCCTATCATTTTTCCGATACTCCCGAAGCGATCCAATCGCCGCCGCCGGTATTGGGCGCGGATACCGACGCCGTGCTGAAAGACCTGACACCCTTGAACGAGGGCGATCTCGCCACCTTGCGCGCCGAGGGCGTGATCTGATGGCCGACAAAGCGGTTTCCCTGAGCGACGCCGTCGCCCGCACCGTGAAAGACGGCGATACGGTTTTCATCGGCGGCTTCGGTCACGCCGTTCCGTTCGCCCTGGGTCATGAGATTCTGCGCCAAGGCTTCAAGAATTTGACTCTGTGCCGCTCCGGCACCGACATCCTGTTCGATCTGATGATCGCCGCCGGCGCCGTGAAGAAGGCCGTGTTCGGATACCTCGGCAATCCCGGCATCGGGCTCGGCCAGGCATTTCGCCGCGCGGTCAAGGCGGGCGCGATCGAGTACGAGGACTGGACCAACTTCGCGATGATCCTGCGCCTGCACGCCGCCCGCCTCGGCGTGCCGTTCCTGCCCGCGCGAATCCTGCAGATCGGCGACATGCCGAACGTATTGCCCGATCTCAAAACCCTCGACTGCCCCTACACAGGCGAACAACTCACCTGCATTCCCGCGCTCAAGCCCGACGTCGCGCTGATCCACGCCCAGCACGCGGACCGGGAGGGAAATATCAAATTCTACGGCATCGACGGCGATACCGTCGAAGGCGCGCTGGCGGCGGATAAAATCGTCGTCAGCGTCGAGCATTTCATCGAACCCGAACAGATCGCCGAGACACCGGAACTGACCCGCATTCCCGCGCACCGGGTGACGGCGGTGGCGGAAGTGCCGTGGGGCGCTCACCCGTCTTACGTCGAGGGATTTTACGGCCGCGACGACACGCATTTTTACGACTACGACAAGATCGCCCGCGAGGACGAGAGTTTGAGACAATATTTGCAAAAGTGGGTTTACGATTGCCCCGACCGCCGGACCTATCTCGAAACCGTGGGCGCGGAAAAGCTCTCCGAGTTGAAAGCGCACGGCAGCGGGAGAGAACCGCGATGAGCGCGCTGCCGGCAGCGGCCGCGTTGGCGCTCGCGGGCGCGCGCGAGCTCGCCGATAACGATGTCTGTTTCGTCGGCATCGGCAATCCGTCCGACGCCGCGCTGCTCGCCAAGCATACCCACGCGCCGGGGATGACGTTGATTTACGAATCCGGCGTGATCGGTTCGGACCCGAAAACGCCGCCGCTTTCGACCGGCAGTCCGTCGGTTTCCGACGGTGCCATGATGATCGCGGACGGCTTGTCGGTGTTCGCCGAGTTGCAGGCGGGCCGGATCGACGTCGGCCTGCTGTCGGCGGCCCAAGTGGACCGCCTCGGCAATCTGAATTCCACGGTGATCGGCGAATACGCAGAGCCGAAACTGCGCCTGGTCGGCAGCGGCGGCGCGCACGATATCGCGTGTCTCGCCCAGCGGCTGGTCATTCTCATGCCGCACGATCCGCGCCGGTTCGTCGATAGGGTCGATTTCATCACCAGCCCCGGCGTCGATAAGAAGCGGGCGGCCCTCAAGCTCGGCAGCGGCCCGGCGGCGTTGGTGACGGACCGGGCGCGTTTCACGTTCGAGACCGGCGAGGCCCGCCTCGCCGCGGTGATGCCGGGGTTCACGGCAGCCCAAGCCCTCGAGGGCATCCCCTGGACGGTCTCGAAAACGGCGGATTTTCAGGTCATCGAGCGGTTCGAGCCGGCTGCCGTCGAGACCGCATCCCGGCGCTTGGACTATCTCTTCGCCTGAGTCGCCGGGGCTCGAATATGATTAATAATTATGCATATCAGCCATCCGAATCCTGAATGATTAAAAACTATGCTTTTTGTTGCGGTTCGATGACGCAGCCGCTATCTATGAAGAACGCAAAGGTCCCTTTGATTCTGAGCGTGGTTCCTAGACAAGCACACCGATTCCAAAGAAGGGATCAGATTAAAGCCGGCCATTGAAGGCCATCCTATCTTGGGTAAAGGCGCCTGCGCCGTGGTTTCGCGGCGGGGCGCCTTTATTTTTAACCGCTGTTCGGATGCCCGCCACCGCCGTCGATGCCAGACGAACGATTCAAGGAGCTCAAAGACCATGCCGTACTGCAAACCCCGTTCGTTCATCGTCTTGCTCGCGTTTGCACTCCTCTTGCCGTGTATCCCGGGCGCGCCGGCCCGGTCCGAGGAAGCGCCGGCGGCAACCGCCTACCAGCGGCTTATCGAGGCGTTGACCAAGGGAAAATTCAACGTCAACGTCCGCTATCGTTACGAACACGTCGATCAGGACGGTATCGGCCGCAACGCCAATGCCAATACCCTGCGCACCCGATTGGGCTACACCACCGGCGCCTTCCACGGCTTTTCCATGAAGGTCGAAGGCGAGAACGTGGTGGCGCTCGGCGCCGATCGCTACAACAGTACGACGAACGGCCTATCGAGTTATCCCGTCGTCGCCGATCCCGAGGAAACCGAATTCAACCAGGTCTATCTGCGCTACACCGGACTCAAAGACACGGCGATCACCGGCGGGCGTCAACGCATCATCTTCGATAACGCCCGCTTCGTCGGCAACGTCGGCTGGCGGCAGAACGAACAGACCTTCGACGCCGCGCAAGTCAATTTCACCGGCCTGCCGAAAACCGAATTGAGTTACGTCTACCTATGGAAGGTCAACCGAGTTTTCAGCGACGAGTCGGTCAACGGAAATTTCCGGATGAATTCCCACTTACTGAACGCGTCCTACGACGGCTTCGGCCTCGGCAAACTGACCGCCTATGCCTACCTGCTCGATTTCAATCGCGCGAGCCAATCGGGCAACTCGACGCAAACCTATGGATTGCGCTTCAACGGCGGCTATAAGATCAACGACAACACGAAACTTCTTTACGCCCTCGAGAGCGCCCATCAACGCGATTACGCCGACAACGCGAACAGCATCAACCAGAACTATTACAACGGCGAGGTCGGTCTCGCTTTTCCCAAGGTTATGAAAAACCTGAGCGTCACCGGCAAAATCGGTTACGAGGTTCTTGAGGGCGACGGCGTTCAAGCTTTTCAAACGCCGTTGGCGACGCTACACGCCTTTAACGGCTGGACCGATAAATTCCTAACCACGCCCGCCGACGGCATCGAGGATCTGTATTTCAAACTGGCTCTGAATTACCGCGGTGTGAAGGTGCTCGGCGTTTATCACGACTTCAACGCCGACAACACCGACGCGGATTACGGCACCGAATGGGGGGTCAGCATCTCACGAAAATTCTTCAAGAGATTCCTGCTCGGCCTGAAATACGCCGACTACAGCGCCGAGAGCTTCGCGACCGATACCCGAAAAGTCTGGCTCACCGCGCAATTCGATTACTAGATCGGATCATGATTTATCGAAAACGTCATTCGGTTCCGATAAATCATGTGAATCCGATCTACATCGATAATGTAGAGCCGATTCACATGGTTGTCGGATCGTTGATTGCCAACCATTTGGCATGGGCCAAAATTC
>JBBDTH010000070.1:0-7704 GCA_040904505.1 Rhodospirillales bacterium
GGGGCGGGACCGGAGCCCCCGTCTGCCGTCGCCGGAAACCTTCGGCATTCTTGCCGGTAATCTCGGGATCGGAAACCGTAGCCATGTGGCCATCGTGAATCGGGGTGAAACGGTTGGGGATACCGCGGTCGCGGCGCAGATTTACTGGACCTTCAGAGTTATGGGGCATGATGCCGGTTTCCGCGATTGGGAACCGGACGCGGACAATCCGATCGAGCGGCGTTTAAACCCTGATGCGAACTCATGACTTTTGCAGAACGTTACGGTCCTCAGGACTCGATCACGCCGGATGAACTGGAAAGCGGCCTCAAGTGGCTGGTGCATAACGGCGTCGGCGCGCAGGTCATGGAAACGCTGGCCGCCGGCGCGTTCCTGACGGCCTTCGCGCTGTCTCTCGGGGCGAGTAATTTCTATATCGGCCTGATCGCGGCCGTGCCGCATTTTGCGAACATCGTTCAGATCGGCGGCGTCTACCTGATCGAGCGCTACCGCAAGCGCCGCGTCTTGAGCCTCATCGGCGGTGCCCTGAGCCGGATCATGCTGCTGATCATTTTGGCGGCGGCGTTCATTCCCGATCCGAAGACGGCCATGGCGGTGCTGCTGGTCGGTTTGGCCGCCCGTTACGGTTTCGGCGCGATGTTCGCGTGCTGTTGGAATGCCTGGATTCGCGATCTGGTGCCCGACGAGCGGCGCGGCGCCTACATGGGCAAGCGGCTCTTTTATATGTCGATGTTCGCCATTCCGATCGGCTTGGCGGTGGCGTTTATGATCGACCTGTGGGGTAAGTTCGCCTTGGGGCCGATACAGTATGCCTATGCGGTGTTGTTCCTGCTTGCATTTCTGGCCGGTTCGTACGGTGTTTATACCCTGACAAAAGTGCCCGAGCCGCGCATGCCCGATGACGGCAACGGCTTTAGCCTCAAGGTTCTGTTGACGAGGCCGTTTGCCGAGAACAACTACCGCCGTTTGATGGTTTTTCTCGCGGCATGGCATTTTGCGATCAACTTGGCTACACCGTTTTTCGCCGTCCATATGCTGAAGCGTTTGGGATTGGAACTTTCCCTGGTCATCGTTTTCGTCACCCTCAGCCAGATTGCCAATATCCTGGTGTTGCGACAGTGGGGCGCGATTGTGGACCGCTTCGCGAACAAGACCGTTCTCGGCGTTTGCGGCCCGCTTTATATCATTTGCATTTTTCTGTGGACCTTTACGACCTTTCCCGAGAAACATGCTTTTACGATTCCGTTGCTGGTCGGCTTGCATATCGTGATGGGTGTTGCGACGGCAGGGGTTAATATCGCCTCGACCAATATCGCCTTTAAGTTGGCGCCGGCGGGCGAGGCGACGGCCTTTCTGGCGACCAACAGCTTGGTCTCCGCGGCGGCCGCGGGAATCGCCCCGATCATCGGCGGCGCGTTTGCCGATATTTTAGCCGATTACAAGCTCTCGCTGATATTGGAGTGGGAATCGCCGGCACGCGTGTTTGTGTTGCAAACCTTGAAGTTCGAGCATTGGGATTTCTTTTTCGTGTTTGCCGCCTTGATCGGCCTTTATTCAATGCACAGATTGGGGCTGGTCCGCGAAGAAGGCGAGGTTGCGGAACGGGTAGTTCTTACGGAAATACTGCAAGACGCTCGGCGTACGTTTAGAAGCTGGTCCAACGTACCGGGCTTGCGCTCGGCAACGGAGTTTCCGTTCGAACTGTTGCGATTTCGTCGCCGTGGCCGTCCGCCCGATGAGAAAAACGGGGACGATCGAACATAAGGATGGCATATGCTATCGCGTTTTCGTTATCATGAAACCGGGCATATCGGCGTGTTTGGGAGGCACGTTACCGCGATGCGGATTTTTCGAACAGGGATCATGATCGGGGCCCTTACGGGACTCGCTTTTCATTTTATGGCGCCGGAATCCGTTCGGGCCGATGATCGTCCCGTTATCGGGTTGATCGAGAACGTCCAGTTGCTCGGTTTGGATATGGTTTTCGTGGCGAAGATCGACACCGGCGCAAAAACCTCGGCCATTAACGCATTCGACGTCAACACTTTCAAACGCGGCGGAAAATCCTGGGTTCGATTCAAGATCCAGTCGAAAGTGGGCGAAACCGCCGAACTCGAGCTTCCGGTCGTGCGGTTCGTCAAAATCTTCCGGGCCGGCGCCGAGGATGACGTTCGGCCCGTGGTCAAGCTGCCCATTTGCATCGGCACTCTGGCTCAGGAAGCACAGTTCACGCTCAAGTACCGTAAGGGCATGGGGTATTGTATGTTAATCGGCCGGCGCGTTCTCGATAACAACTTCCTGGTTGACTCGTCCGCGGAATTCATCGCCGCGCCGAATTGTTCTCCGTCGAATATCGGGGATAAGATCATGCCGCTCAGCCGGATAAAAGGCGACCCCGAATGCTTCGGTACGGGGCGCCAATGAAAAATCGCCATTTGTATATTCTTGCCGCCGTTTTGTTTCTTATCGGCATCGGCGGATTTTTATACAAGGCATTCGTCAAAGACCTGCCGATTTTGCCCGAGCAGATCGTGAAGGTTTGGAACGTCGAATTGCAAGTGACGTTCGAGGGAACCGGAAAGCCGGCGAAGGTTCATTTGTTCGCCGCCGGCAACACCCGGCGCTTCACGGTCATCGATCAGAGTTTTATCGCCGGCGGTTACGGCATGTTGTCGTCGCTCAAAGGGGGAAATCGACAGGTCACGCTGTCGACCCGCAACGCCACGGGGAAGCAAGCGGTTTTTTATCGTTTTACGGTGCACGCGACGGAGGCCCGGGATAACAACCCGACGGCGCCGAAGCCCTCGATCGAACGCCCGAATTGGACCGGTGCCAAGCTTGCCGCGGCTCAGGCGATCCTTGCGGATGCGCATCGTAAATCGTCCGATCCGCTGACGTTGGCGGCCGAAATCCTGCAGCGCTTCAACGCCAACCCGTTAAGCGACAATGCCAAGGTTCTGCTGGGCAAAAACAGGATCAGCGGCACCAAGGCACGGGTCGCCGCGGGCATCCTCCGTTTGGCAGGAATAGGTGCCCGCGCGGTGCATGGGATCAAGCTGGTCGAGCGCCAGCGCAAAGTGCAAACCGTTCATTGGCTCGAGGTTTATGTCGGCCAAGGCTGGCGGAGCCTGTTGACCGAATCGGCGTCGCCCGATATCCCGGATACGTATTTCCCGTGGTGGCGCGGCGAGAGCCCCCTGGTGCATCTCGAAGGTGGAGATCGCCGGCGTACGGAAATCGCGATCAACGCGGGGGCGGAAAAGGCATTGTTCGCGGCGCTCAGTTCAGGACTTTCTCAAGACGACGGCAAGGGGTTCCGGTTTTCGCTGCTCGATCTCCCGTTGAGCACCCAACACGTTTACCGCATTCTCCTGACTATCCCTTTAGGGGTCTTGGTGCTGGTGTTTTTACGCAACATAATCGGCATTCGTACGTTCGGAACCTTCATGCCGGTGCTGATCGCGTTGGCCTTTCGAGAAACCCAGATTCTCTGGGGCGTTTTCCTGTTTTCGTTGGTGGTGGCCATCGGTCTCGGCATTCGCGTTTACATGGAGCGTTTGAAATTGCTTTTGGTACCGCGCTTGGCTGCGGTCGTCATCGTGATCGTTTTGACGATGCTGTCGATCAGCATCGTCAGTAATCTCCTGAATCTACCGCGCGGCCTTTCCGTCTCCCTGTTTCCGATGGTGATTCTGACGATGACGGTCGAGCGCATGTCGGTCGTTTGGGATGAGCGCGGCGGCGGCGAAGCCCTGAAACAGGGCATCGGCAGTTTGATGGTCGCGGCCGTATGCCACCTCATTATGATCAACCCCTACGGCGAACATTTGTTCTTTATCTTCCCCGAAGTGTTGTTGATCGTTCTGGCGGGCGTGTTGCTTTTGGGGCGGTATTCCGGATATCGGCTGCTCGATTTGCCTCGCTTCAAGGCCATTCTCGACCGGCAGGCGAAAGCCCGAGCCGCCGGCCCGGACCGAGGTTGATCGATGTTCGTGCTTGCCCGCAGGCTCAAGGAGGCCGGCATTCTCGGGATTAACGGCCGGAATGCGCTGTATCAGTTGATTTACAACGAGCGGAAAAATTATCCGCTGGTCGACGATAAGGTGCTGTCCAAGCAGATCGCCCAAAAGATGGGATTGGCGGTGCCGCCGCTTTACGGCTTGATCGAAGACCCGCATCAGGTCGACGGCATCGACAAGATCATCGCCCCTTACCAGGATTTCGTCATCAAGCCGGCCCAGGGCAGCGGCGGCGACGGCATTCTGGTCGTCGTGGGGCGGGGCCACGGTCTTTATCGGCTGGCGAACGGCAAGCTGATGGATATCGACGATATCCGCTTTCATCTCCATAACATTCTGAGCGGTATCTATAGCCTCGGCGGACAGGACGATAAGGCGTTGATCGAATACCGGGTGAAGTTCGATCCCGTATTCGAGACTATCGCGTATCAGGGTGTGCCCGACGTGCGCATCATCGTTTTTCTCGGCGTGCCGGTCATGTCGATGGTGCGCTTGCCGACACGGATGTCCGGCGGGCGGGCCAATCTGCACCAGGGCTGCATCGGCGCCGGAGTCGATATGGCGACGGGCAAGACGCTTTCGGCGGTTTTGAAGAATGCCATTATCGATGAGCATCCGGACACCGGCGCACCGGTGCGCGGCGTGCAGATCCCGAATTGGGAAAAATTGCTGGAAATCGCGGCGCAGTCGTTCGAAATGACGAAACTGGGGTATCAGGGGATCGATCTCGTGCTCGATCGCGAACGCGGGCCGTTGATGCTCGAACTCAACGCGCGTCCCGGGTTGAACATCCAAATCGCGAATGGGGAAGGGCTCAATCACCGGCTGGAAAAGATCAAGGCGAACATCGACAAGCTGAAAAGCCTTGCGGACCGGGTGACCTTCGCCCGGGAGAATTTTCCGCCGAAGATTTAAGGTTTTCGGTGATCGGTGATGATCACGTCGGCGCCGCTGGCTTCGCGGAGTTTTTCGCGTTCCGCTTCCGCTTGACGTTCGGCGGATTTGGATTTCGAACTGCCGACCCAGCGGTCCATAAGCACCGCTGCGACGACGTCGCCGCTGACGTTGATAACCGTCCGGCACATATCCAGGATGCGATCGACACCCATGACCAGGGCAATGCCGGCCGGCGGGATTCCGACGGTGCCGAGCACCATGGCGAGGATGACCATGCCGACGCCGGGGGCAGCGGGTGCGCCGATCGAAGAGCCGACGGCGGTGATGACGATCAGGAGCATACCGCCGACTCCGATCTCGATGCCGAAAACCTGGGCGAGGAATATCGCCGCGACGCCCTGGTAAAGCGCGGTGCCGTTCATGTTGACCGTTGCGCCGAGCGGGATGACGAATTGGCTGATCGACGGCCGAACCCGGAGTTTTTCCTCGCTGGTTTTGATCGACAGCGGCA
The DNA here is from genome assembly GCA_040904505.1 of Rhodospirillales bacterium. Lineage (GTDB taxonomy): Bacteria > Pseudomonadota > Alphaproteobacteria > Rhodospirillales > CALINB01 > CALINB01. Next base: position 5,428 of record JBBDTH010000070.1, read on the forward strand.
TGACGGCCGCCGAACTCGAGGTCGAGAAGGCCAGCAGGAGAAGTTCACGGGTCGACCGCAGGAAATATAACGGCGATTGCCGGGCCGCCAGATAGAGGATCGCCAGGTAGACGGCAAACAGCAGCAGCAATCCGGTTAGAACGGTGCCGACGTAGGCCGCCATGCCGAGGAGCGCCTCGAGGCCGATTTTGGCCGTCAGTTGGGCGGTCAGTCCGAACACGGCCAGCGGGGCCAAGATCATCGCCCAGCGCACGACTGTCATGCAGACCTCTTGCAAAGATCCTAAAAGGTCGAGCAGCGGGCGGGCTTGCCGGGGTGCCATCATGACAAGAGCGACGCCGACCACCATGGCGAAAACGACGATACGCAGCATGTCGGCTTCCACCATGGAACTGAGCGGATTGGTCGGCAGCAGGGTTAAAACCTGTTTGGGCAGTTTCGAGAGGCTTAGGTCGGGCGGCGCGGTGGTGTTGGTCATGGCCGGCGGCGCCGCGCCCAGGGCGGCTTGAACGGCTTGACTGTCGACAAACTGGCCCGGTTTTAGCAAGAGCGCGACGGCAAGGCCGATAACGATCGCGAGCGCCGTCGTCACTATGAAATAAAGGCCGACACGCAATCCGATCTTGCGCAATTGCTCGAGGTCTTCCGTCGCCGCCAATCCGCGGATGATGGATGCGAAAATCAGCGGGATGACGATCATTTGGATCAGGGCCAGAAACAAGTGGCCGGGGAGGGCAAGCCAACTGCTGGTCACGGAGGCTGTCTGAAGCGAAACCCAGCCGACCGATGGCCCGATCAGGATGCCGATCGTCAGGCCCAGAACCATGCCGATGATGACCTGAAGCCACAGACGGCCGCGAACCAAAACCTGCAAATGGCCGCTCAGATATTTGAGCGACCGGGGGTGCAGCATTTCCACGGGAGAATGTTTAGGCGCGGCTTCGGCCATGATTCACTGATCGTTTATGTCGTATGTTCGTTGACGGCGGCCCTATCGATATGCCCCTTTTATGGGTCGCTTCTGATTTCCCCGGCCGCCGGATCGTTGAAAATCTCGAGATCGAGTTCCTTTTCGGATTTCGCGACGATGCAGGTCACGGCCGCGTCGCCCGTGATGTTGACCGCGGTGCGCAGCATGTCGAGCAATCTGTCCACGCCGACGATCAGGGCGATGCCCTCGACCGGAATGCCGACCTGCCTCAGAACCATGGCCAGCATGATCAAGCCGACGCCCGGCACGCCGGCGGTGCCGATCGAGGCGAGGGTCGCGGTCAGAACGATGGCGACGTAATCGCCGAGTCCGAGGTTGACGGCATAGACGTTCGCGAGGAAAACCGTCGCGACGCCCTGCATGATCGCCGTGCCGTCCATATTGATGGTGGCACCGAGCGGAATGGTGAAGGAAGCGACCTTGTTGCTGGCGCCGAGCCGGTATTCCGCCGTTTCCAGGTTAACCGGAATCGTCGCGTTGCTGCTGGCCGTGCTGAAGGCGAACAATTGCGGGGTGCGCATCTTGCGGTAGAACGTGAGCGGGTTCAGACCGGTGAAAATTTTAAACAGCGAGCCGTAAACCAACGAGGCGTGAATGGCGAGGGCCGCGATCACCAGGAAGAAATATTTTGCCAGCGGCAGGATAATGTCGAAACCGAGTTGCGAGAACGTTTTGGCGATCAGGCAGAACACGCCGTAAGGCGCGAGTTTCATGACGATCACGACCATCTTCATGACGATTTCGTTGGCGCTGTCGAAAATTTCCGAAATCTTTTGGCCGCGTGCGCCGGCCAGCGTGATGGCAAGGCCGAAGATGATGGAAAACACGATGATTTGGAGCATTTCCCCTTGGGCGAGGGCCGCCACCGGATTTTGCGGCACCATGTTGATGACGACCTGCATGAAGGACGGCGCCTCTTTAACCGTGACCGTTTTGGCGAGTTCTTCGGCCTTTATGCCTTCACCGGGCGAAACGACGACGGCAAGCATCAGGGCAATCGTGATCGCGATGGCGGTCGTGAGCAGGTAGAAAACGATGGATTTGCCGCCGATGCGGCCGACGGCGCGGATATCGGCCAGGGACGTGACGCCGCAAACCAGGGAAACGAAAACCAAGGGAACGACCAGCATTTTCAGCGCGGCGACGAAGATGGCGCCGATCATGTTCAAAAGGCCATCCACGACGTAATCCTTAACGAAGGGAACGTGCGGAATAATGAAATGGAATAAAATGCCGACGATCAAACCGGCAATCATGGCGATGAAGATTTGCGTCGTGACCGTGTG
>JBBDTH010000071.1:0-7683 GCA_040904505.1 Rhodospirillales bacterium
AACTGGTTGGTGCGCGCGCCGGTGATCCGTTCCGTCGACAGCTCCAGGAATTCACCAATCGAATCGATGGGTTCCCAAATGATGAGCTTGCCGAGGCCGATCACCGCCTTGCCGGTGCCCTTGATGGCACCGACCGTCGTGCCAGCAGTCGTCGCTAATGTTGTCTTGACCGAGTCGTAGGCGCCGACCATGGAGCGCCAGACATCGAATTTCTCGCCTTTCACATCCACGGCATAAACGTATTCGCGAATTTTTTCGCCTTGCGAGCCGAGACGTTTCTCGACGGCGCCGGTTTCCTTCAAGCGTTTATCCGCCAGAGCGTCCAACCGTTTTTCCGTGCTGATACCATAGAGACCGTCGAAGGAACTATCGATCACGATTTTATTGCGTTGCTTATTAACCATCGTCTCGAGCGTACGAATATTAGTCTGATCGTGTTTCTGGAATTCGGCGTGGGTTTGATCGAGGCGTTCCAAAGCCGTCCGGTATTTCTTGACGGCGTCGGCATCGCCCCGGCGCTTGGCCGACATGAGCCGCCGCCGGGCATCGGTCATGCGTTCGATAAAGACATCGTGACGTGTTTCCGAGGCTTCGCGGGCAAGCTGCAATTCACCTTTATATTTGGCGTATTGATCGACCCGCTTTTGTATTTCCTTATCGCGAAGGTTTTCATCCAGCGACCACTGCAGCTTCTGAAGTTTCTTGGATTTCTCGATAACGTCGTCGCGCAGTTTGCTGAACTGATTGAGATCCCGTTTCAAGTTGTTGTTTTCGATGCGGATCGAACGCTCGAGTTTTTCGATCTCGGCGTTATCGGCCCGTGAAATCGTCCATTGCCCCTTAAGCTTCTTGACCTTCTCCTGCATGGTCTTAATTTTGTCGGCCCGGCTTTTAAGCCATTTTCCCGGGTCCTTCATATCGATGCCCTTCGTTTCGGAAAAAGTCTCCAGGGCCTTGGATGAATCGAGTGTCTGCTGGCGGGTTTCGGTGTAATCGATGGTCTGCAGGATTTTGGTTTTCTTATCGATATTAAGCTTGCTCCAGTTGGGAACGTTGTCGCGCAGCCACTGGGTGCGCTTTTCCGAGGTCATGCCGCTCCAGAATGTTCCCGACGGCGGGTGACTCAAAATCCAGGAAAAATTTTCCGCTTGGGATTTCAATAAAGTGCCTTCCGCCTTGCTCGCCTCAAGATCGACCTTGGAGGCTTCGGCATATTTCTCCTTGGCGGCTTTAATTTTCTTGTTTGCCGCTTCGGCCTTATCGCGGGCTACCGTATTCGCCTTTTGGGCGTCGAGCTTCATCTCTTCGACGTCTTTGTCGATGTTGCCCTTGGTTTTTTTAAGATCGTTGACGCGTTCGCGTTTGCTCCCAGCCGTCCGATCCGCTTCCCGGGCTCGGCTTTCGTAACGCGCGGCATCCTTACGCGCATTTTCCGCGGCCTGAGCCGCGCCATCAGAAAGCGAGCGGTTATCCGCGTGTTTCTTGGCATACCGGTCGTAGTGCTCGGCCGTTTTGCGGAGTTTAGCGGCCTGTTCGCGCAGTTCCTTTGCCTGACTCCGGTATTTCTCCGCATTTTTTTCGGCGCTCTCGATCAGCTCGTCATAACTGTTTGATATGTCTTCGCGACGTGTGCCGTAGCGCTGATAAGTTTGGATTTTCTCGTTCGCTTTTTCCCGCGCGTCGTTGGCCTCCCGAACCGCATCGCGCGCCGCGTCGTTGGCACGCCGGGCACGTGTCACCAGCTCACGGGTTTCTTCCTTTTTGCGGGCCGCCTGGGTGCGCAAAGTCGCGAGTTGCTGTTCCGGAACCTTCTGGGCGGTGATCTTGGCCTTCACCGCGGTTTGTTTTGCGGCGGCGTCCTTCAGACTTTTAGCGGCGTCGCGCATACCTGCCTTGATTGCTTCGGCCGCCGAATCCTTATTCAGGCTCGCCAGCTGTTGTGTTGAGGGTGCTTTCGTTTCGGTTTTGGCGCGTGCTTTCGTCTTGCCCGTATCGCTTTTTTCCTCCGCGCTTTTGCTTATGCCTGATTGTGCTGCCGACGGCTTCGGTTCGGGTTTGGCCTTCGGCGGCGCGGCTAATTTTTCCTTGGGCGGCAATTCTTTGCGTAAGGACGCAACCTGCTTACGCGTCTCGTTGATCTGCTTCACGGTTGCCGCGATGCTTTGTTGCGCGGCATTCCATGTCGTGGCGCCGCCGAGCGAGGTCGCCGTAACGTCGAGTTTTCCCTCCTTGACATTAACGTCGAGGCCGACACGCTCGAGTTCCCGCGAAATCGTGCGAACCTGACTCTTAAGCTCGTCGTGTTCCTTTCGATCCGCCGCGGTCATTTTGCCGCCCGAGGGCGTCTTGCGCTCGATCGCGTTGATATCCGTCGCCAGTTCCGCCAGCTTCATCTGGGCTTGACCGACGACGGCAACCTGGTTTGCCAATTTTTTCTGATCGATCGTGCCGTTCTTTTTCAACGGCAGGCCCTTGGCGATATCGGCCATCTGCTTGTTGATGCCGCGCACGTCCCGCGCGACCGATTCGGCCGTATCGAGCGGCGCAAACGCGCCGAGTTCCGACTTGAGGCCATTCAGTTCGTCGACCATCGCTTCACGGGCCTTTTGATATGCCTTGCCGTGCTCGGCGAACACGGGACCGCGCGTGAACGCATCCGCCATGCCCTTATCCAAGGCCTCAATCTTGGCCTCAAGCGCTGTCTGTTGCCCCTTGAGTTGATCGTATTTCCGGAAAACCTGACCTTTGGCCTTTGGCAACGTGCCGCCGGCGCCGTCGACCGCCTGATCGATCCGCTTCTCGGCGGCGCCGAGAATAGCCACACGATCGGCAAGCTCGCCGTCCGACATATTTTCGAACGTGCGCGCCTCGCGGAATTTATCCGCAAAGCCGTTCACCAGGGCCGCTTCCTGTTTCGAAAGTTTGGTCTTGGGAGTAATCTTGCCGACATCGCTAACCGTTTGCTTTAATTTCTTCTTGAGCGCTTCCGTGGTCGCATTCAGTTTCTTCAGCTCTTCCGCACTGGCGCCGGCCTTGCGCGCGTCGGATAGCTTCAGTTCATTGTCCGCCAATTCCTTCGCGGCATCAAACTGAGCACGCTTGGCATCCGACAGCTTCACGGCTTTTTCGTAGGCCTTGTAATCTTTCTCGAGTCCCAGCGCATAAGCCTTGGCCTTCACCGCCGTCGCGCCGGCTTTCTCGGCGAACGTTTTAGCCTTACCGAGCGTGTTGTCGAGACTCTGGATCTGCCGGTCCAAGGCCTTGTCCTGTTTGGAACCGGACCCGCCCTTGCGCCGGATTTCGAGCTGCTTTTCCTTGAGATCCTTGATTCGCGTTTCGATCGTGTCGACGTCTTGCGCCGCTTGGACATGTTGTTTATCCGCTTGATGAGAACGGAACTCGTCTTTCGTCATGCCGATGCCGCGGTCTTTCATACGCTCGAGCTGATCGGCCTTGCGTTCGTAGTCCTGCAATTGCCCCTGAAACTTGGACATTTCCGATTGGAACTTGCCCGTCTCGCGAGTGTTTTCGGTGATGGCTTTCGAATTTTTCGCGCGCGCTGCCTTGATCTTCTGGCACCCCGCCGAGCGGCAGTTAGGATCGTTCTTGCGGGCCTCGCCTTCCTGCTTGCGGAGATCGCGCTCTTCTTCGTTCAGTTTGTCGAGATCCTCGGCAAGCTTCTTGCCTTTATCGCCCAGCTTCTTGCCGTCCTTGGTGAGCTTTTTGCCTTTGTCCTTCAGGTCGTCTTCAAGCTGCTTGCGCTTGCGATAATCCTTGCTTTTCTTCTTGCGCTGATCGCGTTTCTTTTTGGCCTCGCGCGCCTTCTTTTTCTCGTCCTGGATTTTCTTTTTGCGTTCCTTCGCTTCTTCCTTGGCCTTCTTTTTCGCTTCCCGCTTAAGTTTCTCAAGGGCGGCCTTGGCTTTCTTCGCCGCCTCTTCCGCAGCCTTTTTACAATGCGCCGCGAAAGCGCCCGAACAGTCGCCTTGTTTCTCCGGCGCGACGACGGCTTTTTGCTGATCGCCGAGCTTCTGAATCAACGACGATAGATTGGCGAACGGATCACCGGTGCTGACGCTCAGCGACGGATCGTCGATCGGCTGCACGTCTTCGCGTCCGAGCAACCCTTTCGCCCGCGAGGCCGAAGATTGCCGCGCCTGTTTCGCGGTTTCGTGAATCTCGCGCTGGTGCGCGGCCTCGCGCGCGCGACGCTCGGCCTCTTCGGCAGCTTTCCGTTCGGCCTCGGCGGCGGCTGCCGCCGCATCCTGCTCGGAAGATTGTGCTGCCGGAGCCGACGACGTCGCTGCCGCCGGCGCTGCTGTAGCGGCCGCCGCCGGCGGTTCCGTTTCGGCGCCCGTTTTCGTTTCGGTCGTTTCTTCTTTCTTTGTGGTCGTCGCCGTGGTTGAGGAAGTCGTGGTTGAGGGAGTCGTGATTGAGGGAGTCGATGGCGCACTCGCGGGCGCCGAAGCGGGAGCCTTGGGCGGATTCGTGGTCGTCGTGGTTGTGGTCGTCGTCGTAGACGGTGCCTTGATGACCGTGCCCGGCACGCCTGGGGTTCCCGTCGAGACCGGTGCTTTAACGCCCGTGGGCCTGGTCGTCGTCACGCCCGGCCCCTTGTTGATCACGACACCCGGCGTTCCCGGCGAAATGGGAACTTTGACGCCGGTGGGTGCGGACGTCGTCACGCCCGGCCCCTTGTTGATCACGGTGCCTGTGGTACCGCGAACGGTCGATGTGGTCGGCGCTTTTACCGTCGGTGCGGGCGCTGCGGTCGAGCAGGTTCCCTTCGGCACGAACCGGGTACCGCCCCCGGGCATCGGGCATTGCTCCAACTGAATCATCTGCCCCGTCGATGGCGTTGATGTCGTCGTCGACGGCGCGCTGATGGGAGGCGGCGTGGCATAGCTCGGCCGGGCTTGTTGGGCTTGCGATGGTGGCTTCGCCTGAGTCGCCGGACGCGCTTGTGTCGCCGGACGCGCTTGCGTGGCATACCCGCCGCCGCCCGGTGCCGTGGTGCCCGGCATCAAGATGCTCGGCCCGGCGCCGGAGTTTGAGGGCGATGACGCGCCCGGCATTTGATAGCCCTGAAAGCCTTGCGTTTCAGATTGCGCCAGGGTCACGCCGACGGAGCCGACAAGCATACCGGCACTCAGAACCGCGCTCGCCAATAGGGCCACACGGCGACGCATAAAGAATGTCTTCAAAGATGTCTTTCCGGAACGAAACTGCGATGAATGATTCGGCATCAGCCTGAATACGGTTAAGCCATCACTTCTTCATGATCGCGACAAAATCTCCGCGTTGCGGCGGAATCGTTTCCAAGGGCTGAAAGGACCCAAAGGAAACCTTGCTCTCGACACCGATGATTTTCACGATACCCAACTCTTTTTTACGAATGGACAGCACCTCGCCGGTCGTCGGATCAGTCAACCGCTTTATGACCCGCTCGACCATGAACACGTCGTCCTTTTTGATACCCGAACGGGCACCGGCATTGATGTAAATTTCCTTGCCGTCGAAATCGACGACCTGACCGGACCACCCGAGATTGCCGGCATTCACCGCGATTTTTTGCACGGCCTTGGTGATCAACCGCCGCGCCGCCTGGCCGATGGGCGTTTTGTAAAACTTGTTGGTGCCGAAATTGACCCCTTGATAGCCGAGACTCAAATCAAAACTCGACGAGTCGATCGGTTCACGAATGCGATGCGTTTCGATGATCTGGCCTGTTGTCGAGTCGACCACCCGAAAATCAATCGCCAGACTGCCGCCCGACGATTGCGAAGACAACGCGCCGCTCAAAAGGCTGCCGATTCCGCCGCCGGAACCGCCGATCGAAAAGCCGCCGCCCTCGTCATCCGTGCCGAACTCCGTCACGGCTCCATGAATAAACATTTGCACGCCGATCAACTTACCCGGACCGGGGCCTGTGCTTTTGTTAACCAACCCGGCGCCCTTTAATTCCTTTTCCGAAAGAACCCGTTGCAGGTTCGCCCGCTCGACGACGATGAACCGCTGTGATTCGACCAGAGCCGATACCAGCATGGCAGAAAGACCGCCGCCGATATCCCAACTGCCGTATTTGGAGGAAAACGCGCCCGTCGACGTAAACTTGCCAACGGCCACCGTCCGTTTCGGACCGCTGATTTGCGGCACGGACGAAACCAAAATTTTTGCGTTGGCCGGCGCCGCGGATTGCGTTACGGGCTTCTGTTCCTCTTCTGCGGAATCACCGTGTATATAGCTTTCATCCTGCGCGAGTTGAACGGTCGAACGTTCCCAAACAGAATCGGCCGCCCAGGCTGCCGGCACGATAACAGAACAGTATAAAAAGCCAACGACCACGGCCAGAGAAACGCCGAAAGGTTGCCGTTTCTTTACATCATAAAGTTGCATTTTAGCCCCTCGTAGAACACACGTAAGCTTAGCAAATTTTGGCTACAATATATGTGATATTGATCACTCCCGCGCTGGAGTCATGATTCCGGTTGATTTATCAACCTTGTATACTTCAACGACCGAACCGTCCCGAGTCACCACATCGGCCTGGATCACCTTGCCTTGATCTCTCACCCCGCCGACCGCAAGCCGGGGATTGCCCGAAACCATCAGGCGATATTCCAGGAAAACGCGTACGTTTTTTTCCGTCGGCCCCTCGGGACCAAAAACGCCTCGGCTCCCCGCCCCCTGCAAGCCGACGCCGGCGGGATCCGCCAAGCGTTGAATCATTTGCCCCAGACGTTGGATTTGAATTCCGAGGGCGTGAAAATCGACCGACGTATTCATGGGATTTTTCGGGTCGTCGATCGGTGCGACGGTTTCACGCCCGAGGTGAGACCGTGCCCGATCCTGGGATTGTTCGCGCAAAACCCGCGCCCGGTCGTGGTGACGTTCTTTCAGGGTTGTCGTATCGCCGAAGGATGAATCGGCAACAGCGTCGAAACTGCTGCTCCAGAGGAAAATCATCAAAAGAAAAGCACACCAGGATAACGGCATAGTTGCCTTCATAGAAGCCTCACATTCTGCTCTGCAGCCACGGCGACTGTTATTAGCCTGGGATCCGAGTCTCATTGTGATTGATCTGAAAAAGTTTTCAAGTATTTTTGATTAGGCTCATTCTCAGATTGCGCGCGCCGCACTGTCCTTTACTGGAGCGCCCCCATTTAAGTAGTCCACGTCAGCCTGAAGCGCTTAGGTGGCGTAAGCCGGAACACGTCATTGGGGCAAGACCGTCTCCGATGCCGGGAGTCTGTAGACAATGAACTGTACGGCCAGGCCGTGGTATCGTGATTGCTCCATCGCTCGATCAACACTTTCGCCTCCTTTACACCACCACCGAACATCCGGCACATGGCCGCACGCCTCGCGAAGATCGACCGCGAGCTTGAAAAGCTCGTGGACGCGATCTGCGAGGGCATCCCTGCCGCCAAGGTCAAGGACAAGATGTGGGCGCTCGAAAACGAGAAGGCTGGTCTGGCGGCCAGATTCGGAGATACAGATGAAGAGCCCGTGCTCCTTCATCCCAACATGGCGGAAGTTTATCGCGGCCAGGTCGCGGCGCTTCATGACGCCCTGAACGATGAAACGCGCAGGGCTGATGCGGTAGACATTATCGTAACCGTCCGCCCACCCCCGCCTTGATCAGTTTTGGTGTTGGGGCCGATGGTGTCCATCAATTCGATAATG
>JBBDTH010000072.1:0-7665 GCA_040904505.1 Rhodospirillales bacterium
TCACGCAGGCGGCACCATTTCCCCGGCCTTATAATTCCCCAAAAATTCGCCAAGCTGTAGCGCGCCACTTAGTTTTGGGTCGGTCGCCACTTATTCTTGGGTCGCGCGGAGCGGCTAATTCGGACCACGATTCGGTTCTAGCCCCAATTGCCCTTTCCCCTCCTAAATACTCCGGCTTACCGCCGTTTTTGACCAGGATTCGGTATCAAATCAATCCCTCCTAATCGTTCATCTTTTTAGTCACTTCGTCGGCCCACCCGCCTATGAACCGCCACGCTGCCGCTGTGGCGAACACCACAAATGACGGCCAACCGTCTAGATAGTGTCCGATGGCCGCGCCGCAGATAACGGCAGCCGATATTGCAAGTAGGCGGGGGTAGCGCATCACTCGCTCGATTGCGAACGCTGCCGGGGCGCGATGCCCCGGCAGCGCTGGTTGGTTAGTCGGTTGACGTGGCTTCGGCCGTCGCGGCGTCCTTCTCGACCGCCGCCAGAACGTCGTCCAAGTGCAGACATTCCTTGAGGTTCGGGCATGGGTCATTCGGATGCACGGGCGCGATCTTGCCGTTGCAGTAGTCATTCCCTGCCTGCGCGTCGTAGAGGATACCGACAATCGGCGGTCCGTAGCTCGGAATGAGGACCACCTTGTCTCCGTTCTTGGCCTCACGGCCGTTCTTGTAGTGCATGTGCCATCTCCTTCGTGGCGGTTGCCGCTATGCCAGCGGCGGGCTTCAATCATTCCGTCTCCGCTTCCCCGGCCCCGTGATGATCAGCTCGCCGGCGCGTTTTGCCCGCCGGCCGCCGCCGACCGTGTACGTCGTCTCGACCTTTTTTAAGGTGAAATCCGAGAAGATTTCGGCGCTCCGGGGCGTGTCGTTGATCGACATGATAAAGCGCCCTTGAAGCCCCTTTAAAACGTCTCTCAGGGCCTCGAAATCGGCCCGGCGGAACATCCCGTCGCCGTAGTAGTTTTCCGAGCCGAAGTAAGGCGGGTCGAGATAGAAAAGCGCCGCCGGCTTGTCGTAGCGCGGAATGAACTCGCGGAAGTCGAGACACTCGATGACGACGCCGGCCAGTCGCTCGTGCAGGTCCTCCAATAGCGGCCCGAGCCGCACTATATTGAACCGCCCCGGCCGGTCGGCCGACACCCCGAAATTGCGTCCGGACGCCTTGCCGCCAAAGCACGTCCGTTGCAGGTAGAAGAACCGCGCCGCCCGTTCGAGGTCGGTCAAGGTTGTCGGGTCGGTCGCCGCCAGGCGCTCGAACTCGGCGCGCGTGGTGAGCTGGAATCGCATCATCTCCATGAAGGCGGTGTAGTGCCTCTGCAGCACGCGGAAGAAGGTCGCCACGTCGCGGCTGTAATCGTTGATGACCTCGACTTTGGCCGCCGTCGTGCGGCGCAGGAAAACGCCCGCCATGCCGACGAAGGCTTCCGCGTAGATGTCGTGCGGCGTCTTCTCGATTTCCTCGATTATGGTTTTCGCCAGGCCCTTTTTGCCGCCCACATAGGGCGCAACGGGCCGCAGCGGCCGTACGGTTCGTCTCGACACTCCGGATTCCAGTTCGTAAGCTCGTCCCGCCGCGTGCACGCGGTGGCGGGATGGCCGTTTCGCGGCCGGTTTCGGTCATACGGGGTTTTCTCCCGTGGCTCGTGGCGTTGGCGCGCCACGTCCCCCGCCGGCCTTATCGCCGGCAAGGCCATATTCGTTCCACCATCGTTCGCCGCCGGTGATCTTGACGGCGCCGCTGCCGATCAGCGTCTCGGCTTCATGCCTGGTCAACAACCGTATGGCCTTTCCGTTCATCACATAGGCCAATCCGCGACGCCGGTCCCATGGCGGCAGATCGGCGACTCTCAAAACGCAACCCTCGGCGAGCCAGCCCTTGATGACCTCGGAGTCGGCTACTTTATTGCCGCGCCGGGTCACCCGCACGACCGGCTCCTTGTAAACGGCCTTAAAATCGAAAACCCCATAAGTTGTGATTCAATTCGGCGTTCAAACCACGTTCGCTGTCCGCCAAGGTTTTCAGATATTCCGGGCCGCGATAGAAGACCTCCACGAGAGAACGATTGCCTTTAATAACCGTGGCCGCCGATATAAATCCTCCATCGACGGACCAAAGGCCGTCGCCGACGCGGCCGGGCTCGCCGAGGTGGCCGTAGGCGGTGCCGACGATCGCCTTCATTTGGGTCATGGCTCGGGACACGCCGATTTCCCGAAAGCCCTTATTAAAAATCAAACTGAGTTTTCCGCCGCAAAGGACGCCGCCGCAGAAATAATAAATCTTATAGGCATCGTTGAGACGATAGGTCTTCTTGAGGGACGGTAGTGCCGTGCGCTTCGCAAGGATAGCTCCGCCCATTATCTCGCGCGACTCTCCCGAGATCGCCGCCGCCGGCGTGCCCCATGGATGTCCGTCGAAGCCGGAAAGAGCGGCCGCGTGTGTGATCTTCGGCGCATCGAACGCGAAGAGGAGAAAAAAGCCCACCGCAAAAAATATTCTATGATTCATCGTCACCTCCTTAAAAAAATCAGTCCTCTCAATGTTATCATAATCGTGCGCTTCCCGGAATCAGGTGGGCCAGCCGGTCGTGAAATCGTATGCCGCGATGTCGGCGGCATCTTCGAAAGCGACGATCGCATCCGAGTGCGTCTTTTCGTTGGCGAAGCATGCCGAGACGTGGGCTTCGAGCGCATCACCCAGCGCGATCAGGGCCGTGGCGTCCAACGTCACGTATTGCCCGGGCGCTACCTTCCAGTCCTTGGCATATTCCGAGTCTTCCTTGGCCATGGTGCGCGCACCGATAATTAGGGTTTTGTCGCGATCGTCGGCCGTCACGTGCGCGCCGCTGAAATCGAAGCCGCCGACCTCGCGATCGTAACGGTAAGCGGCAAGCGCCGCGAGTTTGGCCGCGCGCACATCCTCGATCGGAATAGGTTCGACCGCCGCCGTGACGGTCTTGTCCTCGGCGTCGAAAACGCCGCCGCCGGACGGCGTATAGAGACCGGCATCGAAATCGGCGACCGGATAAACCCCGCCGATATCGCCGAGCGCGGCATCATCCCAATGACCGCAGCCGACCCGCGCCGACTTGCCGTCCTGCTGTGCGACGATGTCGACCGTGAGCGGGCGCGAAATCGGCAGGCCCACGCCGGCGCCGTCCATAACTTTCATGTAAAGACTCATGATTACTCCTTAAATAAGAGTGCCCCATCCGGGGAAAAATCCGGCGGGCGGTTCGAACACAAACGGAGACTGGCCAAAATTGAAAGTCGCCTGCCTATCCGGTCCGCCGACGCCACCGAAAGGGAAAGCCGCAGTGAGATCGGAATAGGCGGGATTGGTGCCGGCAGCCGGATCGCCGGACTCAAACCAAACGCCCTCGCCGCCCCACCATATCTTCCCCGCGTCGAAGTCTGCCGCGACCATGATGATATCGCCGTTCCCGAGAACATCGCCGTAGGACGCGGCTGCGCCGCCGTGGTACGTGTTCCCCGTCGGCCGATAAACCCAAATGTTCTCGTCGGTATTAGCGCCGCCGGAAGCGGCAATATCCGTCGTCAAATTCCACAAGGCCGTGGCGAGGCCAATGAATGGAATGTTGAGATCAACCGTAATCTCGAAATAGTGCTTACCGGCAGACTGCGACACGATCCCGCGAGCGCCGCCGTTCAATGACCCAGCCGTAATGGTCAAATTCCCGTTCGATAATGTGACATCAGCCGACTTATCCGATGGATTCAGGGTCGTTGGCACGAATGTTTCCTTGTGCCCGATCGACGTTTGATCAATTCCGGCGAACATCAGAGATACCTTGCCAAAAGCGTTAAGACCAGCCGCTGACCCGCGACCGTGGACCCGACCTGCGTTACCTTGAACACCAGCACGTCGCCGGCGGCGCACACGCCCGCGTTGCCGTCCAGCGTGCCGGCCGTCAAATCGTTTTCGCCGTCGTCGAATTGCGGCTTCGACGAATAGATCGTCACGCCGTTCTTTTCGATATCGACGATACAATCCGCATCGGTCGCCTCCGTCGCCAAATTTCCGGTCTCGCTGAGAATTTCCAAGGGCCGGGGCACGATAACGCTGCCGTAGACCTGCACGGCGAGGTCTTTGCCGGCGCCGGCGGAATCGTAGCCGGCGATGAACGGAATATCCGCCGGCTCGCCGCCGAGGCCTCGGTCGATGTCGACAAACATCGTATCGGCGGCCTTGGCGATACCGATTTTCACGACGTCCGGCGGGGCCGTCTCCGTCATTTCGCCGGCGGTCGATCCGTGCAGATAATAACGCCCGCCCGGTGTCAGGCCGGCGAACAACGCCGGGGTTTCTCCGAAAACGATAACTTCGCTGTCGGTGACGTTGGCGATACCGACCGCCTTGTCGTTGGCCGTGCCGTCCGCGGTCGCCTTGGCAAAACGCGTGTTGCCGCTGTCCCACAACACCACGTCGCCGTCCGCCACCGTGCCCTCGAACGTCACGTCCTGCAACACGACAGCATGCGCGCTACCGGCGATCATATTAGCGATGGCGGTGCGGAGCTGCGTGCGGTTCGCCTTATCGAGCGTGACGCCGGCGCCGGTAATGACGTTGGCAAGCTCTTCCTGCAACATGTTGAGCCATTCGGCCGGAACCTTCGTCGCCGGGATGGCCGATTGCGGATCGCCGCCGGTAAAATAGCCGTCCGGATTCGGTCCGGGGTCCGTGGACGCCGGAAGCGTTTCCGAGGACGTTGCATTATCGACGCGGTACATAGCCTTCTCCTTCTACTCTCAACCGTAAGCGAACAGAACGCGTGTCTGGCCGGGCTTGCGCCACGCGATTTCGCATTCCAAAAGCTCGTTCCCCCACTTGCGCAGCGGATCTTCCGCCGAACTGTGATCAGCGACAAAGTCGACGATCGTCGTCTCCGGCGCGTTCACTCGCCAGGCATACATCCACGGATCGCTGTAAACGGCATCTTCCGCTGCGCTGTGATCGGCCAGAAACGGATAGAACTCGGTGATCGTCACCTCGAAGCCGAGCTGCGCGGCCACGTCGATGAAGAACGGTATCGACTGCCCGCCGCGCGAAGTCTTGCGGTTGTGCACGAGGCGACGGCGCTCCTGAAGCACGAGATCGAGGCCCTGGGTGCAGTCGCTCGGCAGGCCGAACTCCGTCTCCCATTCGGTGAGAAGCTCGGTTGTCGTCAATGGATGGAACTCGTCGATCAGATCGATCAGGCGGTTATGCATGCGCGTTATTTCCACCGCCAGGCCGCGCAGTAATTTGGACAGCGTCGCGCCGTCCTCGCGCGGCCACGCCACGCCTTGCGGCACGAGTTGCTGCAGCGCGCGATAATAATAATCCGTGGTAGCGCGAAAAATATTACTCATTCCGGCCAGCTCGGTGTTCCAAGGGTGACGATGTGCCCGGTCTCCGGTTCGATGTCGGCCGACGGACTATCGAGTACGTAATTGTTCTCGCCGGCGGCGATTGATATCGCCTCGCGGATATGAGAAATCAGGATCGTGCCGCCGGGTTCGGCCTCACGTACCAAAAGGTCTTTCAGTTCCGCTGCGATCGCCGCCTGCACGGCGGCGGTGTTCGGCGTCAGTACCGAGAAGGTCGGGTCCATCACGTCGGCGATCGGCGCGACCACGTAGAGCTGTTTGACCGTGACCGGCCGCTGCGTGTCGATGTAATCCTTGACGTCCGTCAGATCGGCCGCCTGCGGAATGCCGTCCTCGTACTCTTCATCCATCATGAACCGGATCGTGACGGTGCCGTCGCCCATTTCGAGCGGCGCGACCCAAATGCGCGTGATCTTCGGACCGATAACGGCCGTCTCCTTCGCCCACTTGATGTAATCAAACGCCGCGCCGCCGTGCGGCGGCTGCCGC
This sequence comes from Rhodospirillales bacterium, assembly GCA_040904505.1. Classification (GTDB taxonomy): domain Bacteria; phylum Pseudomonadota; class Alphaproteobacteria; order Rhodospirillales; family CALINB01; genus CALINB01. Next base: position 5,886 of record JBBDTH010000072.1, read on the forward strand.
TTGCGATCGAGAATGCGCGCGCGATAGGTTTCGTCGTCTTCCTCGTCGAGGCCGCCGATGATGCCGCCGCTTGCGACCACGCCTTCGGTATTGATGCCGGCGATCGGGGCCGCCAGGCTGATGACGACGGCGGCCTCGGCATTGGCGACGGCGCCGGGTAGTCGAGCCGTGACCGATGCGGTGGCGGTGCCGCCGGTAACGGTTGTGTCCCCATCGACGAGATATTCAACGCCGTCGCCGCGCAGCAATAACGTGTCGGCCGGGATGATCGTGCCGTTCGCGCCGGTGAAATTCACAGTGCCGGCGGCGAACACGGAGGCGATGCGCGTGATCCCCCAATCGGTACCGTGGCTGTCGAGCTCTTCGGCATCGGCCGTGAGGGTCATCCGTTGTTTGGAAACATAAGCGATAAACGCATACAGCGGATGGGCCAGCATCGCGAGAACGCGCGAAAAGACGTTGATGTTCGAACGGCGCAGCGCCGAGTCGGCGCCTTCCATATTAGCTTCGAGGTTGGCGCCGGTTCGCTCAATAAGTTCCGACAGGGTCGGGCGGCTAAAGGGCATAGCCGGTCACCTCCGCGGCCTCGGCGCGCCACACGTAATCAAACCGGAAGGCGACCGGGTCCTTGTTGGGTCGGATCGGCCGCACTTCGAAGCCGAGGACGCCGTCGCGCACGATCTCGACCTCGATCTCGATTACATTGCAGATTCCGTCCTCGATCAGCCAGTCGGTCGCCTCTTCGAGATATTCCCGTGCCCGCGCGACGACGGATAGCAGTTGCTTTTCACGGTGCAACAGCCAAAGGCGCGAGCCGATGCGATCGCCGGTCTGCGGCACGCCGTCGATGACGGGCGGAAACGCGTCGCCGACCCAGCCGCGCCGGCTGCCGTTCGGATCGGGCAGCTCGTCGTCGGGCAGCGCGCGCCGGTCGGTGAAAATTGAAATCACGAGCGCGGTCTTGAGGCCGTCGTCGTCGTCCAGCAGCCCGTTTTTGATCGCGATATCGCCGCTGATAATATCGGCATTAAAAACCGTTTTAATGTCGGTCATAAGGCCCTCGCATGATCACTGCCTTCGACGATTGGCCATAAACCCGCCGAGTCTCCCGTGTCGATTTGGACACGATCACCGATTCGGGCGACTTTTTCGCCACCTTCGCCGCCCAAATTAAGATCGCCGCAATTAAGGGTGCATTTTGTTGCGGCGGTGACTTCAATCGTATCGGTGTCGACCTCAACCGATTCGGCGTTGACCTGAACCGATTCGGCGTTGACCGTTACGGTTGGTGCGACCACCTCGACCGAGGTGTCGGTTATAACGGTCATCTTGTCGCCATAAATTTCGATCTCGCGGCCATTCTTGAGCACGATTCGATGGCCGGTCTCACTATCGGCATTCTCGTGGCTGTAGATGGCGACTTCACCGGGCTGCAGGTCCTTCAGTCGATTGCGCCGGTCGAAGATACTCAACGCCAGCGCGTGGCTGCGGTTGCCGCCGACCGCGATCACGACGCCCTCGGCGCCGGCCAACGGTACCGACGTGAAGCCGTAGTCCTGAATGCGCTCGACGCCGTCGAGTATCTCGCCGTTGAGCGCGTGAACCTGAACCTTTTGGAGGTTTAATGTATCGTTCACGGCCAAGAGTACGCAGCGCCCGACCATCAGCTTGACGCGTGTAACGAGGCGGCGAACGATGATTTTTAATTGATCGGTTGGATTCGTCATACCCACCCCACGTCCTCGTCTTTTCCCTCGATCGCGATGAGATCGAAGGCCGC
>JBBDTH010000073.1:0-7646 GCA_040904505.1 Rhodospirillales bacterium
ATCGGCGCGTGGCCTTGGAGCGCAATGCGCACGCCCTTGCCGCTCAGGTAATCGAGATCGTTGATCTCCGGCGGCGTGCTGCCGAGGAACACGGGAATCTTCAATTCCTTGGCGATGGCGTCCATTTCGTCGCGGGTCTTGACCCCGGCGAAGAACATCGCGTCGACGCCGGCTTTCTCGTAGGCCTTGGCGCGCGCGATGGCGTCCTCCAGACTCGTTACGCCCGGCGCGCTGGTGCGCCCGGCGACCACCAGCGATTTATCCTGGCGGCCCGACAGCGCCGCTTTCATCTTGCCGACGCCTTCCTCGATGGAAATCAAGCGCGGCTTCGCGGTGCCGTACGGCTTCGGCAGGTCGGTGTCCTCGATGGTGAGCGCCGCCACCCCGGCGGTCTCCAGTTCCTGCACCGTGCGCTGCACGTTGAGCGCGTTGCCGTAGCCGTGATCGGCGTCGACGAGCAGGGGCAAATTCCCAGCGCGGTTGATGCGATAGGCCTGATCCGCGAACTCGGTGAGGGTGATGAGGATGTTGTCGGGACCGCCGATGATCGTGAGCGAGGCGATGGAGCCCGCGAACATGCCGACCTCGAAGCCGATGTCCTCGGCCATGCGCGCCGACATCGCGTCGTACACCGAGCCCGGATGGACACAGCGTTTGCCTTCGAGAATCGCGCGGAATTTTTCCCGGCGGGGTGTCCAATGCATATGTTTTCCTCCCTGTGATTAGGTCAAAATTAGTTTGAACCACAGAGGCACGGAGGCACAGAGAAATAAAGGGTAATTTTTAGGCGCTCTCTGCGTCTCTGCGTCTCTGCGTCTCTGTGCCTTCGCGTCTCCGTGGTGAAAAGTTTTAGGATGCCTTGTGAAACGGCTTCTCGCCGATGATGGTGGTACGGTGCATCAAGCGCCGGGTGTTCTCGGTATCGAACGGCAGACGCTTGTGAATCGAGCTGCGGTTGTCCCAGATCAGCACGTCCCCGGGCGTCCAGGCGTGCACGTACCTGAATTGGTCCTGATCGGCAAACGCGATCAGGTCCTCGACGATCTCGCGGCTTTCCTCGTCGCCGGTGCCCTCGAAGCGGCGAAAGAAGTTGTCGTCGATGTACAGCACGTCGCGGCCGGTTTCCGGATGGGTGCAGACGGCCGGATGGGTCACCGGCGGCACGCGTTGTTTCTGCTCCTCGGTCAGGGGCGGCCGGTCGGTGTGCACGCGCTCGTAGTTCCACACGTAATCATGCACGGCGCCACGCCCGGCGAAAAACGTGCGTTTCTCCTCGGGCAGGGCCTCGTAGACCGCGCTCATGTTGATCACGCTGGTCTCGCCGCCCGAGCCGATGGGGGGATGCTCCAGGCAATAGAACACCGAGCCCAGGCTCGGCACCTGCATGTAGGAGAGATCGATATGATAGGTCTTGGAGCCGTCGTAGGCGCCGACGTGCTTGCCGCCTTCCATGATATTGGAAACGACGAAAATTTCCGGATGGTCCGCGAGGCAGAAGTTGTTGAGCACGTGATGCTCGAGCGCGCCGAACCGGCGGCTGAACGCGATGTGCTGCTCGGGGGTCATGCTCTGGCCGCGAATGACGAGCGCGCCGCGCTCGCACATTTCCTTGCGGATGCGCGCGAACGTCGCGTCGCTCATCGGCCGGGTCAGATCGACATTCAGGACCTCGCTGCCGACCAGCGGCTTGAGATGCTTGAAGGTCACGGCATCGTTGGCGGAAGTGTCTTGATTGGCGTTGGTATCCGGCATGGCGGGCTTTCTAATCCTTGCTGTCCCAGAATGGCTGTCTCCGGGATCGGATTTTAGGCCCGCCGCCGAGGCCGGTCAAACGCCGCCTGAAACGGCGGCCATCCCCATCCTGAACCACGGGCCTCTCCTTCGACGAAGCTCAGGATGAGGCCCGTGAGTCGAAGGATACCGCCCCCTCGACATGAGGATGCAAAAAACCCTCATCCTGAGGAGCGCAGCGTCTCGAAGGATAGGGGTTTTATCGTTGGATAGTCAGGCCGCTCAGCCCCGCTAAAACTCGTCATTGCCCGGCGTCAGCCCGGGCAATCCAGAAGGATGTTGACTGGCTGCCCCGGACGAGAGCCTGTCCTCCGGCCGGCCCTTGGCCGGTCCGGTGCGCCGGGGCATGACGATGAAAAGAACGAAAACCCTGATTTAGCTCTAGCCTTCGTACGCCCGCGGCTTGCCGCCCATGACGGTGGTGCGGTGCATCAGGCGCCGGGTGTTCTCGAGATCGAACGGCAGGCGCTTGTGCATGGAATTGAGGTTGTCCCAGATCATCACGTCGCCGGGCGTCCAGGTGTGGGCATACTTGAATTGATCCTGATCGGCGAACGCGATCAGCTCGGCGAAGATCGGCTGGCTGTCCTCCTCGGTCATGTCGCCGAAGCGCCGGCAGTACATGGCGTCCAGGAACAGGATCGGGCGGCCGGTGACGGGATGGGCGGTCACGGCCGGATGCTCGACCGGCGGCACCTTCTGCTTCTGCTCATCGGTCAGCGGCGGGCGCTCCGGGTGGTTGCGCTCGAAGTGCCAGGCATAATCGCGCACGATGGTCTTGCCCTTGAGAAAATCCTTCTTCTCCCGGGGCAGGGCATCAAAAACCGCGCTCATGTTGACGGCGCAGGTCTGGCCGCCCTCGGCCGGGTGTTCCAAACAGTAAAACACCGAGCCCATCGAGGGCTTCTCGAGATAGGCGAGATCGATGTGATAGACCCGCGAGCCGTCGTAGGCGCCGATCGGTTTGCCGTCTTCCTTGATGTTGGAGACGATGAAGATTTCCGGATGGTCCTTGAGGCACAGGTCCTGCAGCACGTGATACTCGAGGTCGCCGAACCGCTTGCTGAACGCGACCTGCTGGGCCGGCGTCATGTCCTGACCGCGAATCACCAGCACCGTGCGCCGGCTCAATTCCTCGCGAATTTTATCGAAGGTCTCGTCGCTCATCGGCCGGGTGAGATCGACGCCCTCGACGAAGCTCCCCGCCTTGTCGCTGATCGGGGTGAAACGGACGTCGGTATTGGCGGGCTTTTTTTCGGACGCGGCGGAATCCGGCATGAAACGATCCTCTCGGCTGGGTATCGGCGGGCACCCGGCCTTGCGGGCGCGGCGCGATCATAAGCTGGCCCTAATATGAGGTCAAACGCATGCGTTCGAGGATCACGCCGAACCAGGCTTCTTGTCGCTCAATTTCGGCTTGATGAGGGCGAAGAATACGTCGTCGCCGGAGGAGAATTCCCAACCCAAATGCGCGTTGCAGCCCCGGCACCCGACGATCTGCCAGCGGTAGCCCGCGAACCAGGTGAACTCATCGGATGCGCCGCCGTGGCCGCCGACGCCGGGGGCCTCCTTGAAGCAGACGATGCGGAACACGATCCCGGCCGGGTTGAACACGACATGCTCGTGCTCGCCGTTGCGGCTGACCCGCCAGGAGGTTTTGGTGATATGCGCGCCGCAGGCGGCGCAGTAGAGATCGTCGGCGTCCTCGGTGGCCGTCTCCCGCTCGGTCTCGGCGTCCGGGGCGATCTGGAGCATGGGCCTCCTATCGAAAGATTTACCCCCGCACCGTGTCCATCAGGCGCGAGATGTCCGAAAGTTTTTCGAGATCGCGGACCAGTTCGACCGCCTGCTCGGCCCTATCGCGGGGCAGGATCAGCTCGGCGCAGCTGTGAAACTTGCGACACAGCGCGTCCCACGACGGCGGGGTCTTGGGCTCCCAGGCGCCGTTATCCTGCTTATGGACCAGCGTGCGCCCGTCGGTCAGGTTCATCGCCACTTGGCAGCCGTAGGGAGCATATGAAGGCGTGTAGCCGGCCTTTTCATATTCGGGCAACAGGTCCATCGTGATTTTTTCCATGAAGGCGCGCACGGCGGGATCGCGCACCTTCTCGTCGGTCACGTCCTTCAGCACCACGTCGCCCGTCAGCATCGCCAATGCAACGGTGAACTGCATCGAGTACTTGCCCTCGAACTTGTGCAGCGGTTCGGCGAACGGCAGCCAGTCCATTACGCCCGGCGTGGTCGAACAGACGATGCTCGCGATGTCGTCGGGCGTGAGATTATTTTCGGCGCGCAGTTTGAGCGCGGCCTCGATGGCCGGATGGGTGCAGGTGCAGACCGGAAAGCGCTTATAGGTAATCCCGGGATCGAGAAACTCCCACGGATTGCCGAGCGACGGCGCGAGGTTCGCCCCGCTCGCGCCCTCGCCGAAGGTCTGCAGCACGCCGTCCTTGGCCTCGAACACATTCGTCGGCCCGGTGTAGCCGCGCGCGGCGAGCAACGCCGCCTCGAGCCCGTTGCGCGCGGCCATGCCGGTGATGTAGGCCTTGCTCATGGTGCCCTTCACCGCGCGCATGCCGGACGCCTCGGCGCCGCAAATCCCCAAGGCATTCGCGCATGTTCTCGCATCGAGCCCGAGCAGGCGCGCGCACGCGGCGGCACTCGCAAACGTGTTCTGCACGCCGCGCGGCTCCCAGCCCTTTTGCTGGAACTTGGGGCGGATGGCGTGACCGATCTTCTCGGCGATCTCCAAACCGATGACGTGGGCGGCGAGGATATCCTTGCCGCGCGCGCCGCGCGTCTCGCCCAAGGCCCACAGGGCCGCGCATAGGGAAGGAGAGGGATGGTTCATGGTTTCGAGCGCGACGTCGCTGTAACCGATCACGTCGGCGGCGGTGCCGTTGGCGAGCGCGGCGTAAGGCGGCGCCGTCTTGAAGCCTTGGCCGATGACGGTCGCTTCTTCTCCGGACGTCATGTCCCGGCCGAAACCGCTTAGGATACCCGGCGCCGGATCGTCGGCGACGCCGCCCAGAGTCACGCCCAGGGTATCGAGCTGCGAGCGCTTGGCGCCGTCGAGCACCGCCTGGGGGATGTCCTCGTAACGGGTTTCAATCGCGAATTCGGCGATACGCTCGGTGATGGCGTTGCGCGAATCTCGATGGTCCGCAAGCTGTTCGACGACGGCCATCGCGGCCTCCCTTGAATTTCAGGTTTCCTCATTCTGAGGAGCCCTTTTGCCGTTTCATCCTTCGAGACGGCCGCTCGCGGCCTCCTCAGGATGAGGCCCGTGAGCCGAAGGATAGCAGGGCAACCGGCGTTCCGCCAAATCGTGGGCCTCGGTCGTTCCCCGGATCAGTCGCCTTTATCGATGCCCTTGAGGCCGAGCAGGGCGGGCCCGGCCAACCAGCGCAAGACCCAGCGTTTCCCCACCCGTTCCAGGCAGGCCACGGCGGCGGTTTCGAAATAGCAGATATCGGCGTCCGGATCGCCCACGGTGAGATAGGATACCAGGTCCGCCATGAACGGCATGTGGCCGACCGCCATCACGGTCTCGTCGACGCCGTCGAGGGCCTTGGCGAATTTCACGACGTCGTCCGACGGTCCCATCGGCACGGTGCTGTCCTCGACTATTTTCCCCGGGCCCAAAGCCTCGGCCAGGATCAGGGCGGTCTGGACGGCGCGCAGATAGCCGCTGTGGACCACGCGCGGCACCCGGATGCTGCGCGCCAGGAACGACGCCATGCGGCTGACCTCGTCGCGGCCGGATTGGCTCAGGGGCCGGGCGGCGTCGCCGCGGTCGCCGGCCTCTCCCGTCGCCTTGCCGTGGCGGACCAGATAAAGCTTCATGCGGATAGCCTAGCAGAAAATCGCGCGCGGCAACGCGCGGAATGCCGCCCTCGTTTCTCATGCTTCGAGACGGCTGCCAAAGCAGCCTCCTCAGCATGAGGGTTATGCTTCATCCTCATCCTGAGGAGACCGCGTCCTTCGACTCACGGGCCTCAAACGCATGCGTTTGACCTGAGCCTTGTCGAAGGAGAGGCCCGTGGCTCAGGATGAGAGCGGTCGTCTCGAAGGATGATGCGTCTCTAACCGAGCTGTTCCGGGCGGATCATCCACTGCAGCGTCCAGGTGCCGTCGGTGCCGCGCTCGAGGCAGGCGCAGACGCCGTTGCCGAGGGTCACCGCCGTGGGCTCCTGGCGGGCGCCGCCGGTCAAGAGCGACGTCGCCAGCTTCATGCAGCCGTCGCTCGGGCCCGCGAGGACGATGTTCTGCTCGTTCTTGTTGACGTCCTCGAGGCAGGGCGCGATGTCGGCGCCGGACTTCAAGGGATACGGCGTCGCGGAGACCTTGACGCCGCCGCCCCATTCTTTCGCAAATAATTCGGCGTTCTCTTTCGTCCAGGACGTTTCCACGTGATAGACGAGATCGACCTTCTCGCCGTTCTTTTTCATGAACGCGACGAGGTTCTTGTTGTCCTTGCGGCCCTTGTCCGACAGCGGCCGCTTGTCCATCGATTCGACCTGTTCGCGGGGTACCGCGTGCGCGTGATTGACGATGTAGAATCTCATGGTGGTTGTCCTCCCTGGGATCGGTCCGGCGGCATGCCGGGCCCGTTATGATTTATTCTAAGACTTCAAGCGGCCTGCGTCGCAGTCGTTTCGTTAACCGGCGGCAACCGCCGCGGCCGCGACCATGGCTTCGGCGCGAGCGAGTTCGGCGTGCGCCGCCGTGCGCGCGGCGGCGTCCGAACCGGCGTCGTCGACGGTCTTCCTGGCCGCGTCGAGCCGGGCCTGCGCGGCCGTGCGGTCGAGATCGCCCACCGGCGCGGCCTCGTCGGCCAGGATCACGCATTTCTCCGGATCGACCTCGGCGAATCCGCCGCCGATAAAGAACCGAGCCCGGACCTTGCCGTCCTCATGCACGTCGATGACGCCGGGGCGAATCGAGGACAGCAACGGCGCATGGCCGGGCAGCACGCCGAAATCGCCGTCGCCGCCGGGCACGACGACCATATCCGCCTGTTCCGCCGTGAGAAGCTTGGTCGGCGTGACGATTTCGAATAGGACCTTGTCGGCCATCAGTCGCCTAACTCCTTAATCACCCGTCTTAATCGCCTGTCTTAATCGCTCGTCTTAATCTTAATCGCTGGCCTCCGCGGCCATCTTCTTGGCTTTCTCGACTGCTTCCTCGATTGTGCCGACCATGTAGAACGCGGCCTCGGGCAGGTGGTCGTAATCGCCGGCGCAAATGCCCTTGAAGCCCTTGATGGTGTCCTCGAGAGACACGAAGGTGCCGGGCGTGCCGGTGAACACTTCGGCGACGTGGAACGGCTGGCTGAGGAAACGCTGAATCTTGCGCGCCCGCGCCACGGTGAGCTTGTCCTCTTCGGACAGCTCGTCCATGCCGAGAATGGCGATGATGTCCTGCAGCGACTTGTAGCCTTGCAGGATGCGCTGCACTTCGCGCGCCACGTTGTAATGTTCCTCGCCGACGATGCGCGGATCGAGCACGCGCGAGGTCGAGTCGAGCGGGTCCACCGCCGGATAGATGCCGAGCTCGGCGATCTGGCGCGACAGCACCGTGGTCGCGTCCAAGTGGGCGAACGAGGTGGCGGGCGCCGGATCGGTCAAATCGTCGGCCGGCACGTAGATCGCCTGCACCGACGTGATCGAGCCCTTGTTGGTCGACGTAATGCGCTCCTGCAGGTTGCCCATGTCGGTGGCGAGCGTCGGCTGATAGCCGACCGCCGAGGGAATGCGGCCCAAAAGCGCGGACACTTCCGAACCGGCCTGGGTGAAGCGGAAGATGTTGTCGACGAAGAACAACACGTCCTGGCCTTCCTCGTCGCGGAAGTA
>JBBDTH010000074.1:0-7512 GCA_040904505.1 Rhodospirillales bacterium
TGCCGCCGCCGCGCGCCTTCGTCATCAAGAACGAGAAGGGGATCAACGCCTTTGCTGCGGGTGCGGACCCGGCGCGCGCGGCGATCGGCGTCACCCACGGCGCGCTCGCCAAGCTCAATCGCGAGGAGCTCTCCGGCGTGGTGGCGCACGAGATCGCCCATATCGCCCACCAGGACACCCGGCTGAACACGCGGCTGATGGCCATGGTGTTCGGGCTGGTGGTGCTGTTCTGGATGGGCCGCGCCGTGATGCGCAGCTTCATTTTCTTGCCACGCCGGCGCGATAACCGCACAGCGCTGCCGGCGATGGCGGTGGCCATTGCGCTGATCGCGCTGGGCGCGCTCGGCGTGCTCGGCGGGCGCATTCTGCAGAGCGCGGTATCGCGCCGGCGCGAGGCACTGGCAGACGCCGGTGGTGTGCAGTTCACCCGCAATCCGCGCGGCCTCGCCAATGCCCTGAAGAAGATCGGCGCCTCCGCCGACGGCAGCCGTATCGGCAACGCCCACGCCGAGGAGGCCCGCCACCTGTTCTTCGCCGAGGCCGCCGGCAATTTTGCCGGCCTGTTCGCGACCCACCCGCCGCTGGTCGAGCGAATCCGAGTGCTGGAGCCGAGTTTCGACCCGCAGAGCGATCCGATCTGGCGGATGGACGACAAGGCGATCCTGCGCGAGGCCAGGGCCGAACTGCAGCTGGGTCCGTGGGAGCGGGAGGGCCCGTGAGGGGAGGCCTTGAAAGGCCAGGACGATTGCCCCGCCCGGAGCGCGCGATTATCCAGAGAAGGCCAAGTCAGGCAAATCACGCGCTTCACAGCCCCGAGTTCCGTCCCTGCGATATCGACGCGCCTGACACCGGCGCAACGGCGGCTTAGATCGAGAGTTCGTAACGTTCGACCACACCCGCCTCGATTACGCCGGCATGCAGGGTCAACAGCACGAGGCGGGCGTCGGCGCTGTCACCGGCCTCGATAGCGGCCACCAAACGCGCTTCAACCGCCTTGGTCCGGTGCGAATCGTTGGATTCGGTAAAGGCTTCTCGACCCAACATGCAATAGCCGAGCAGCTCTGCCGCGGAGGCATAGGTGCACGGGTCGGAAGCGGCATCGCTGCAGGCTTCCTTCACCTGGCGCACTGTCGCGAGCTTCACGGCATCCGGTACGATGCGGGGGTGCAGCCCTACGGTGCGTAGTTCCTGGTCCAGGTGCCGGATATCACGCGAGCGGCCGAACAGTTCGAACAGGCCAAACATCAAGGCGAGATTAACCGAACACCTGTATTTACCGCAAATCCCGATCCATGCGGGACCGTTCCCGGCCGATCGGCGATGGCGTGCTGCCTGATATTTGGGTCACTTTTTCGATGGCGGTCCTTGCCTGTTTGATCATCGAGAACCATTTGGCATGGAGGATGATGTGCCCGCCGGCGTAAACCGGCGAAGGAATGTACACATTCTTTATGGAGAGTGAAGCCATGGCCCAGATGATGAAATCCGCCGTCTTCGTGGAACCGAACCGGATTGCGCTGGAGGAAAAGCCGGTACCCGATGTCAGTTCTCTCGACGCACTGATTCGCATTACGACAACGACGATCTGCGGCACCGATGTCCATATCCTGAAAGGGGAATACCCGGTAGAGAAAGGTCTCACGATTGGCCATGAGCCGGTCGGAGTCATTGAGAAACTGGGCTCCGCGGTAGACGGATATGAAGAAGGTCAGCGCGTGATTGCCGGTGCCATCACCCCGAGCGGCCATAGCGCTGCGTGCCTCTGCGGTTATCATTCCCAGGACGGTGCCGGAACGAAGCACGGGTTCAGGCCGCTTGGCGGGTGGCGCTTCGGCAACACGATCGATGGCGCTCAGGCGGAGTATCTTTTAATTCCGGACGCGATGACAAATCTGGCACCGATTCCCGACGGGCTCAGCGACGAACAGGTGCTGATGTGCCCGGACATCATGTCGACGGGCTTTTCGGGAGCCGAGAGCGGTAACGTGCGTTTCGGTGATGCGGTCGCCGTGTTCGCGCAGGGGCCGATTGGACTTTGTGCGACGGCGGGCGCACGGCTTATGGGTGCGACGACCATCATTGGTGTCGAAGCCGTTCCGGAACGCATGAAGATCGCGCGGAAGATGGGGGCCGACTACCTCGTTGATTTCACGAAGGTCGACCCGGTCGACGAGATCATGCGCCTGACGGACGGACGCGGAGTCGATGTCGCTATCGAAGCGCTCGGGCGGCAGGAGACCTTCGAAGCGGCATTGCGCGTGCTGCGACCGGGCGGAACGCTGTCCTCACTTGGGGTCTACTCTGGCGATCTAAAGATTCCACTGGATGCGTTCCTGGCCGGCCTCGGCGATCATAAGATCGTCACCACGCTCTGCCCCGGAGGCAAAGAACGCATGCGTAGACTAATGGAAGTGATCGGTTCCGACCGACTCGATACGCGGCCCCTGGTGACGCACCGATTCAAGCTCGATCAAATCGAGGAGGCCTATGACCTTTTCGCGAACCAGCGCGATGGCGTGCTCAAGGTAGCCATCACGCCTTGAGCATGCGGCGATTGGTCTCGTCACGGCTGTTATCTCGGCGCATTTCCCGGCCCAACCCCATCGACATGGAAAAACCCCTGTATTTTCCGGATAATCAGGGAAATCGGTAGAGAGGCGTTCGCAGGTGACTATGTCCTCCGCCGTTCGCTTCAATATAATCGATTGATTGTATATTTTTTGTATTGGCACTTCTCTGCATGGTTTCAACGGTTTATTCATAGGCATGAGTGAAAAACGGAAACACGGATCCGGTCCCGCCAAATCGATCGGGCGCTATATCGCCATCGGGCTTTTAACGGCTGCGCCGCTGGCGATTACATGGTGGATCCTGAATTTTCTTTTTTCCCAACTCGCCCGCGTCGGCGCCCCCTGGGTACGGGGACTCGCGCACGGCATTCGCCCGCAATATCCCGAACTCGCCGATTTCATGGTCAACGATACTCTGCTTTCGGTGGTGGCCGTCGTGATCGTCCTCGCATTCCTGTACGTCCTGGGCTGGAGCACCAGCCGCGTGGTCGGACAGCAGGTAATCGGCCTCTTCGAATCCGCCATCGGCAGAATACCCTTCGTCGAGAAAATCTATGCGGCCACCAAGAAATTTTTGGCCGTTGCGGGCAGTACGCCCGAAGGCGAACGCCGGGTCGTTCTCATTAAATTCCCGTCGCCCGACATGAGAACGGTCGGCATCGTCACGCGGACGATTCGAGACTCCCGGACCGGCGAGGAATTGGCCGTCGTCTATGTGCCGACCTCGCCCAATCCGACATCGGGCTACATCGAAATCGTGCCGATGCGTGATGTTGAATTTACCGATTGGTCGTTTGATCAGGCGATGTCGTTCATCGTAACCGGGGGAACCAATGCTCCCGACGAGATAACCTACACATCGAGATAGCCTGTATCCGGGGCGATTTGCCTCGCGGCCGGCAGGCTGCTATTTTAGAACCCAACTAAGAGCATTGCTCCGTCGCGTCGTGTCAGGGGTGCGCTTAATATAATGCGGGGAAGGGGGTCATGACCGACGCAGAAGTCGCAGACGAGGGCGCTTCCGCCGCCTTGTCTTCATCGCCGATCGATAGAGAAAATTCCCGGATTGCGAGCTTCTTTGCGGGGCCGGTCGTCGCGCTGGGAAGCATGGTCAACATGTTGGGCGGGGCGGCCCTCGCGTTTCCGGGCGTCCTCAGCCCGCACATCGGTGTCGTGATCGGGGCGATGTTGGCGGGCAGCATCGTCGCCGCGATCATCGGTGCGTTCCGGGCCGGTCTCCGCGGGACCCTGATGGAGAACCAGGAAGCGCCGGCTATGCTGCTCGGGCTCATGGGGGTTGCCGTGTTCGTCTCCTTGCCGGAGGGATTGAGCGAGGGCGATCGGGTTGCGACCGTCATCGCCGCCTTCGCCCTGACGACGGTAACGACCGGCATATTTTTTCTCCTTCTCGGCTGGCTTAGGCTCGGCGAACTCATCCGTTATATTCCTTTTCCCGTCATCGGCGGCGTGCTCGCCGGCTTGGGCCTGCTGATGATGGAAGGCGCGCTCTCGGTCGCCACCGGCCTTTCCATAAATGCCGAGAACATCCCCCGGCTGTTCGAGACCGATATGCTGCTGCGTTGGCTTCCCGCACTCGTCTTTGCCGGTGTTATCGCGCAAACGACATCCAAACTGACTCATTTTCTGACCATTCCGATCCTCCTGTCGGTTGCGACCGCCGTTTTTTATGTCGTGGCGTTGGGATTGGGGATGACGGCCGATCGGCTTTCCGGCGACGGCTGGTTGCTCGGCCCGTTTCCGGACGGGAGCCTCTTTCAGCCTGTCGACTATGGCGCGCTGGCGCGGATCGACGGTGGCGTCCTGTTCTCGATGGTGCCGAAGATGGCGTCCGTCATGCTGATAGCGACGATCGGGGTTCTGCTGCATGCGAGCGGCCTCGAGCTTGCCGCGCGAGAAGAGGTCGAGCTCAATCGGGAACTGAGGGTCTGCGGCGCGGGGAACATCGGTGCGGGGCTGTTCGGCAGCGCACCGTGTTTTCATTCGATGTCGAACACCCTGCTTGCCCGCACGATGGGGGCGGGCAACCGTTTGACGCCCTTAGTCGCGGTAGGTTTTTGGATCTTCGTCCTGATTTTCGGCGGGGCCGTGCTCGGTTACTTCCCGCGTCCCGTCCTTTCGGGTTTGCTGTTGTTTCTGGGCGGCGGACTTCTCTGGGAGTGGCTCGTCCAAGGGTATCGCCGGCTGCCGTTGGGCGATTGGGTGGTCGTGGCCTTAATCGTTTTGACCGTTGCCGTCGTCGGTTACATGGAGGGTATCGGGCTCGGTGTCATTGCCGGAGTCATTCTGTTCCAGATCGGGTACACGAAAATCGACGTCGTCAAGCACGTCCTGTCGGGAGCGTCCTTTCGCAGCAATGTCGAGCGATCGGACGCGGCGATGACGGCGCTCGACAAGCACGGTCACCGCATTCTGGCACTGCAGCTTCAAGGTTACATATTTTTCGGGACGGCGAACAACATCGTACTCAAGGTCCGCGAGTGGCTGGAAGAGGCAAGGGGGATCGATTGCGATTGGCTGGTGATCGATTTCCGCCCTGTCGGCGGTCTCGACTGGGCGGCGGTGATGAGCTTTCGGAAGCTTATGCAGTTGGCGGAGAAGGAGGGCATTACCGTCGTCTTTTCAATTCCCGACGATCGTATCCGGCAAATCCTCACGAAAGGCGACATTATCGGCGAAGGTCACGCGAGGGTTTTCGGCATTCTCGACGAGGCCATGGAATGGTGCGAGGATCGACTGCTGGACGACCTCGGTATCGCTTCGGCGACCGACGTCCTGCCCGATACGCTGCCCGGCCTGATTGCGCGCGCGTTTCCCGATGGCGCCGATCAGGCGCGCTTGCGGCACTATCTGACCCGGCGGCGGTTCGAGGCGGGCGAGGTTCTGATGCGACAAGGGGAGGAAGCCTCCTCGTTGCTGCTGATCCAGGGCGGGCGGGCTTCCGTCTACCTCGAGGATTCCGATGACGGCCGTATCCGGGTGAAATCCTACGAAGCCGGTTCGATTGTCGGGGAGGTCGGGCTTTATTCGGGCGCACCGCGCACCGCGACCGTCCTGGCGGATACCGAGATCGCGGCGTTCGCGCTGACGCGCGAGTCCTTCTTGGCGATGCGCGAGGAGGAGCCCGCTCTCGCCGGCCGTTTCGACGAGGTCATCATCAACCTGCTCGGAAAGCGCCTCGCCGGTACCAACCGGCTGGTCGCCAGCCTGATGACGTGATGCCGGCGTGCCGGCGACGGCTCCCCCCGGGTGAGAGCCCGGCACGAAAACCCCTCTCGAAAGATTAATTCAGTGAAATTGAAAAAAATGTCGCCTTTTATATCTTGATGGTGCAGGCTGAAGCGGCTTTCGTTGTAGCATCGTGCGGATAATGATTTCGTATATTCATGGCTAAAATACTGATCATCGACGACGATCCGTTCATTCGTTTAATCCTTCGCCGGATCTTGGAAAAAGAGGGTTATGAAGTCGTCGAAACCGACGACGGCGGCTTGGCCGTCGATCTTCAAAAAGAGCACGGAACCGATGTGCTGATCGTCGACATGGTGATGCCGAAAAAGAACGGGATGGACGTCATTGCCGATATGAAGGCGGCCTTTCCCGATATCGACATCATCGCCATGTCCGGCGACCAGCAACGGGGGGAAGAGAATGTTTTCGAAAAAGCGATCGAAACCGGGGCGGCAAAAACGCTCCTCAAGCCCATCACGGCCGATACCTTGCTCGCAGCCGTCGAGGCCTGTCTCGCCCGCCGTTAAGGAAGGTTCAAGCCGGCTAGGCATGGTTTATCGGTAACGGCATTTGTTCCGATAAATCACGATAATTCTATTTCCATCAATGACTTAGAGAAGAGTCACAGAAATCTCGGATCGCCATATCCGATAAATGGCGGCGTCCGCGCGGTCCGTCATCATACTTTCGTATAGTACGTAGAAGCCGCAGGCGTTTTTCGCGGCGTAAATCTATACCCTAAAAACAAATGACTTTTGCCGCCGGTCGGGCCGGAGAAGACCGGCTGTTTCGTATGAAGATTATTTCTATCAAAGATCATTTATGT
The DNA here is from genome assembly GCA_040904505.1 of Rhodospirillales bacterium. Taxonomy (GTDB): domain Bacteria; phylum Pseudomonadota; class Alphaproteobacteria; order Rhodospirillales; family CALINB01; genus CALINB01. Next base: position 6,646 of record JBBDTH010000074.1, read on the forward strand.
TACTGATCAATAATAGATGATAGTAATAACAGGAATAAGAAAACTAAAATATTAATAATAACACAATAATAAAAAAGCACGCTCCATTCGGGAAGGGGAACTGGGGGAGCAAACATGGAAAAAGTGCCGGCCGTTTTTTCTGGAAGAATGTTTTCCGTTCTGGGGATCGGGATCGGTCTCGGCGCGCTCGCTGGAACGGTAATGGTCGGCCGGTTCGCGCGCCCGGTCCTTCTCATGAAAATCTTTCCGACTTTCGCGCCGATGCAGCGCAGTAGCTCCATCCGCAATCCGGTCGACGTCGAACGGGCCATCAACACGGGACGGAAATCGCCATGGGAGCAAACGAGAAACACCGTCTGAGAATTCTTGCCGTCGAGGATAATCCCGACGATGCCGAGCGGGTCGTATTGCATCTCCGGCGGGCCTTCAGCGTCGAGTATAAGCGCGTGGAAAAAGCATCGGATTTTCGGGAGGCGATGACCGAGGATGTCTGGGACGTGATCCTGTGCGATTACAATTTGCCCGATTTCAATGCGTTCAAGGCATTAGAGATCGCTCAGAGCCATGACGAGAACCTGCCGTTCATCGTCGTGTCGGGCACCATCGGGGAAAGCGAGGCGATCGCCCTCATGGACGGCGGTGCGCGCGATTTCGTCCGGAAGGATAATCTGAGTCGCCTGATCCCCTGTATCCGGCGTGAACTGCGCGCCCGCGATATTTGGTTTCGGCATCTGGAGGCCGGTAAAAAACTGGCCACGAGCGAGCGCCGGTTCCGTGCCTTCATCGAGCACACACCGACCCCGATTCACCTGAAGGACATTAGCGGGCGATATATGATCGCGAACCGGCCTTTCCTGAGCCGGTTCG
>JBBDTH010000075.1:0-7445 GCA_040904505.1 Rhodospirillales bacterium
CCGGCTTTCAGGTGCTTCGATGCCGATTCAAGATCGGTAAAAATACCGGTGCATTCGTAAACGATGTCGACACCGAGATCGCCCCACGGCAGCTTGGTGGGATCCCGTTCCGCGAACACCTTCATCGGGCCCATGCCGGCGTCGATGGAATTGTCGTTGACCGTAACGTCGCCCGGCAGAATGCCGTGAACCGTGTCGTATTTTAAAAGATGCGCGTTGGCGTCGACCGGACCCAGGTCGTTAATGCCGACGACTTCGATATCTTTCCTGCCCGATTCGATAATTGCTCGAAGCGCCAGGCGGCCGATACGTCCAAATCCGTTAATCGCAACACGAATCGTCATGCTTCTCTCCGTCCTCCAGTGCTGGGTTTACCGTGTTCCGGGGCGGGCCCCGGAACGAATGGGGTATTAGGGAACTACCACCCGGCGGGCCGAACCACAATCCCTTCGTGCGGCATTTAGCCGGGATTGACGGGGGGATGCCGCCTGCGGGCGCCTTCCCGGTCCCGTCCGGCCCCGTGAAAACCTCCGCAACCGTTTAATCCCAATGGATAATTTCACCGTTCCCCCGGTTTCCCGTATGATGACTGCCGCAAGGGGGTCGGTTGACGCCGTTCATGCGGTAGTCATATTCTGCCGGTATCGGACCCCGGATACTGAAACGATGGATCGCAGCCGATGACGGAGAAGAATGTGGCGAAGCCATCACAGCCGAGCGAGTCTTGGGAACTGCTCGGTCAGGCGGTGACTCGCCTGGAAGCGGCGCAACGAACGCTTGCCGAAAAAGCGGCGTCGAACGGCGCCGCATCGGAAGACGTGAAAGCCTTAAAAGAAGAAAACAAGACGTTACGGGAGGTGAACGAAACGGTATCCGAACGACTCGACGGCGTGATTGGCCGTCTTAAGTCAGTATTGGAGGTCTGAAGGTATGGCGCAAGTTTCGGTCACGATAAACGGACGCAAGTATCCGATCGCGTGCGACGATGGGCAAGAAGCGCATCTTTCCCGGCTGGCGTCTTATGTCGATAACAGAATCAAGGAACTCGTCGCGGCGGTCGGGCAGGGCGATCATGCCCGCTTGCTGGTGATGGTGAGTCTTCTGGTCGCCGATGAATTATCGGACGCTTATGCCGAACTCGAATCGTCCCGCTCGGAGTCGTCCGGGGATGCCGGCGTTGTCGAGCGGCATCGGAAAACCGCCGCCGACTATGCCCGGCGCATAGAACATGTTGCGGCGGCCCTCGAACAGACCTAAGTATATAGGTGCGGTGCTGCCGGATGCGTCCGGCACTCTATCCCTGGGGCCAATGTAAATCTCTCGGGAGCTGTCCCTGCCGGGCTCGTGGGCTCGGTATATGGCGCCCACCTGCTATACGCAGGCCGCAGAGGATAAATAAGCCAACGGTCCGGCGGCCCGTATCTCCTTCCCGAGCCGTTCAGTCGGCTTTTCTGCCCGAACCGTGACCTCGGCTGTCCGTTTTTTTTGCAAAAGCGGGTCTTTGGTAAAGCGGGGCTGGCCATTAGGATCGTTTCATGTCGATCGATCGAGACAAGGCTGCTTGGCGCGAGCGGCTTAAAGATATTCGCCGCGGCCTCGGTCCCGAGCGACGTGCCCGCGCGGGCGCGGCGGTGTGCGAGCGCGCCGAGATGCTCATCCGGAAAAACATGTCTTTACCCACGGACGCGGCGGTTTCGGGGTTTTGGCCGATCGGCGAGGAGATCGACATTCGCCCGATTCTCGAACGGCTGCATGGAGCGGGGTACGTCTGCGCCCTGCCCGTGGTTCCGGGCAAGAGAATGCGGTTGATCTTTCGGCGCTGGGTGCCGGGCACCGCGCTCGTTTCCGCCGGTTTCGGTTTGTCGCAGCCCGATGGCGATGCCCCGGAAACGACGCCGCGCGCGGTGCTCATGCCGTTGCTCGGTTTCGATCAGGAAGGCTACCGGCTCGGCTGGGGCGGCGGATATTTCGATCGCACGCTTGCTTTCTTGCGCGCGCAAGGCGATGTATCGGCCATCGGTGTCGGGTTTGCCGCGCAACGGGTGGACACGCTGCCCCATGACGGGCACGATCAGCGGCTCGATTTCATGGTAACGGAAGAAGGCGTAATCGCGTTTTAGTGATGCGGATATTATTTTGCGGCGATGTGGTCGGCAAGTCCGGCCGGAAGGCGGTTCTCGAAGAGGTGCCGCGTTTGCGCAAGTCCTGGAACCTCGATTTCGTGATCGTGAACGGCGAGAACGCGGCCCACGGTTTCGGCATTACCGAAAAAATCTGCAAATCCTTTTACCATGCCGGCGTCGACGTGATTACGACCGGCAACCACGTTTGGGACCGCAAGGAAACCCTGGCGTACATCAAGGAAGATTCCAGGCTTTTGCGTCCCTTGAACTATCCGGAAGGCTCGCCCGGCAAGGGTGCCGGGTTGTTCGCCGCGCCCGGCGGGCGCAAGGTCATGGTGGTCCACCCGATGGGGCGGCTGTTCATGGAGTTGGTCGACGACCCCTTCAAGGCGGTCGAGAAGGAGATCGCCAACCACAAGCTCGGCGTCACTGCGCATTGCATTATCGTCGATATCCATGCCGAAGCGACCAGCGAAAAAATGGCGATGGGACATTATCTGGACGGCCGGGTCTCCATGGTGGTCGGCTCGCACAGCCACGTGCCGACGGCGGATGCCCAGGTGCTGCCCGGCGGCACGGCTTACCAGACGGACCTCGGCATGTGCGGCGATTACGACTCCGTCATCGGGATGAACAAAGGCGTGGCGGTCGACCGGTTCGTGCGCAAAACGCCGGGCACCCGCCTGGAACCGGCGGAAGGCGAGGCGACCTTGTGCGGCGTTCTATTGGAAACCGACGACGGAACCGGCTTGGCGACGACGATCAAACCCGTGCGACTCGGCGGACGCTTGATGGAAGGAAACCCGTCTTGATCCGGCGTTTTCTTTAAGCGGAACCCCCGCCGGGGAGGCGGCGAGTCGCGCACCGATTACGGCCGGTTTTTTAACCTGTCAAGCGGTTCGTTCGGCGCACGCTAAATAAAGTATTCCCCCGAACGAATCCCTCTTGCCAAAAGCCCGAAACAGGTTCTTCAATTTCGAACTGTCTCCTTTTTGTAAAGATAAAACGGCGCACAACGTTCGATACGTGGAGAAAGCCAAGGGTAACGAGAAAAAGAGAAAAGCGTTGCGCGTCCGACCGAAGAAACGTGAGGTCAAAGAGAAGGGGTCATTCGAGACAGTTGAAAATAAGCCGAGCGATCTTCGGGCCGCCCGGTTTGTCGTGTCGGAAACGGCCCGGTGCCGGCATGCGATGCCCCAAATTCGCCACAATGCCGGGCGAAGCTACGAAAGCTGGCTCACCGAGTCGGTTTTGTCTTAACGGACGTTCAAAACCATGAGGAAAGAAATGAACAAACTGTTGTCCTCCTTAGTCGTCGCGACTCTCGTCGGGTCTTTCGCTTTTGCGCAACCCGCGTTGTCCGACATGGCCCTGAAAGGGGTTTCGTCGATGGATGCAGGTTCGACCTTTACGCTTATCAAAGATGACAAGAAAGCCGCGAAATGCATGAAGAGCAGCGAAAGCTGCACGAAGAAAGCCAAGGGCGACGAGAAGAAAATGAAGAAGTGCGCCGCTCAGTTGAAGAAGTGCGAAGGTAAAGGCAAGAAATAAACCGACGCACTTTTACGAACGAAGCCGGGCGATGTCGAATCGCCCGGCTTTTTCGTTGCCCGGGCGGTGAGGGGTCGGCGCCGCCGTGCTTCGGCCGCGAGTCTTGGGAAACTGCCTCATTCTTGCCATATTGAGCCCGTAACCCTGAGCGTCGGGCGCGCGCGCGGTGCCCCCAGCCCGTGTGCGTTATCCCTATATCTTGTACAAAATTGTGGTATAACCTACCGGATTTACCACTAAAAGCGTCAGGGACCAATGGCGGGCCATTCACAATTCAAAAACATCATGTATCGCAAGGGCGCGCAGGACAAAAAGCGCGCCAAGGTATTCGCTAAATTAATCAGGGAGTTGACGGTCGCGGCCAAGACCGGGTTGCCGGATCCGGCCTCCAATCCGCGGCTGCGCGCCGCGATCGCGGCGGCCCGGGCGGCCAATATGCCGAAGGACAACGTCGAGCGTGCCATCAAGAAAGCGACCGGCGGCGACGACGGCGAGAATTACGAGGAGGTGCGCTACGAGGGCTACGGTCCCGGCGGAGTCGCGGTGATCGCCGAGGCCTTGACCGACAACCGCAACCGCACCGCGTCCGAAATTCGAACCGCCTTCAGCAAGCACGGCGGCAACCTGGGCGAGACCGGCAGCGTGAGTTTCATGTTCGAGCGCGTCGGCCTGGTTCACTATCCGGCGAAAACGGCGAGCGCGGACGCGATGTTCGAGGCCGCCCTCGAAGCCGGCGCGCAAAACGTCGAGTCGTCGGACGAGGGCCACGACATCACGTGCGAGCCGGATGATTTCAGTACGGTTCGCGATGTGCTCGAGGAGCGGTTCGGCGAGGCGGAAGCCGCGCGTCTCGATTGGCAGCCCAATATGACGGTCGCCATCGACGAAGATGCCGCCGAGACCTTGATCAGCCTGCTCGATGCGCTCGAAGACAACGACGACGTGCAACGGGTTGCGTCTAACTTCGAAGTATCCGACGCCATCATGGCGCGCTTGAGCGCCTAGAGTGGCGGCGAAGATGAAACACGGGAAGCCATCAGGGGCGACCCTTAAAGAATTAAGGAGTTTCGATGAAACGCCAATCAACGGGTAGCGGGATAAGGCTGTTGGGGCTGGACCCCGGCTTGAAACGCACCGGCTGGGGCGTAATCGAAGCCAGCGGCAATCATCTGTCGTTCGTGGCCTGCGGGTTGATTTGCGCCGATCCGAAAGTGTCGCTGGCGGAGCGGCTGGCGATCATTTTCGACGAACTATCGAGCCTCATCAAGCGGTTCGGTCCGGCCGAAGCCGCCGTCGAGGAAACCTTCGTGAACAAAAATCCGAATTCGACGTTGAAGCTCGGCCAGGCCCGCGGCATCGCCTTGCTGGCGCCGGCCCGTGCCGGCCTTTCGGTCGCGGAATATTCGCCGAACCTCGTGAAAAAGACCGTCGTCGGCGTCGGCCATGCGGCCAAGCAGCAAGTGCAGATGATGGTGCAGACGATCCTGCCGCAGTCGGCGGTCGAAAGCGAAGACGAATCCGATGCGCTCGCGGTGGCGATTTGTCACGCCCATCATCGGGCGACGGCACATCGTCTCGCGGCACTGGGGGCGGCGGAATGATCGCCAAGCTGGCCGGCGTGATCGACGACATCAACGACGACTCGGTGGTGATCGACGTGCGCGGGGTCGGCTATTTGGTGTTTTGTTCAGCGCGCACGTTATCGCAACTTGTTCACGGCCAGGCCGCGCAATTGCATATTGAAACGCATGTCCGGGAAGATCACATTCATCTGTACGGATTTCGCGACTCGGCCGAACGGAACTGGTTCCGGCTGTTGACGACGGTACAAGGCGTCGGCGCCAGGGTCGCGCTCGCCATTTTATCGGTGTTCGAGCCGGATCAGTTGACGAACGCGATCGCGGCGTCCGACAAAACGGCGTTTACCAAGGCGCCCGGCGTCGGGCCCAAGCTCGCGAGCCGGTTGATCAGCGAGCTTAAGGATAAGGTCAATGTCATCGCCTTGACGCCGAGAACCGGGCGGGCGGGCGCGGCCGCCGGCGACGGGAGCGGCGACACCGGGGCCGCCCGGGATGCGGTGTCGGCGCTCGTCAATCTCGGTTACGCCCCGGCCGAAGCGTTCGCCGCCGTGAGCCAGGCGGCGGGCAAGCTCCCAAAAGCGGGGATCGAAGCCTTGATCAAGGCCGGACTCGCCGAGTTGGCGCCGCGGGAGCATAGCCGATGACCGCGAAAGCAGGCGTAATGAAAGACGCGACGGAAGCCGCACCGAAAAATGTCGGAGACGACGAACGAGCCGGGCGCGCCGAGCGGGTCTTGGGGCTTGAACGGGCCGGCGACGACGGCGCCGATGTCGGTTTGCGCCCGACCCGGTTCGACGATTTCATCGGCCAGCACACGTTGCGCGATAACTTGCGGGTTTTTATCGAAGCCTGCCGCAGCCGGGGCGAGGCGTTGGATCATACGCTGTTCTACGGCCCGCCGGGACTCGGGAAAACCACCTTGGCGCGGATCGTCGCGCATGAACTCGGCGTGGGGTTCCGTGCGACCTCGGGCCCCGTAATCGTCAAGGCCGGCGATCTGGCCGCGATCCTGACCAACCTGCAGCCGCGCGACGTTTTGTTCATCGATGAAATCCATCGCCTTAATCCGGCGGTGGAGGAAATTCTGTATCCCGCGATGGAGGATTTTCAACTGGATCTGATGATCGGCGAGGGGCCGGCGGCCCGCTCGGTGCGGATCGATCTGCCGCCCTTTACGTTGGTGGGCGCGACGACCCGCTCGGGCTTAATCACGACGCCGTTGCGCGAACGGTTCGGTATCCCCTTGCGGCTGTCTTTTTACGAAACGGCCGATTTGCAAAAGATCGTCGCGCGCGGCGCCGCGCTTTTAGGCGTGCCGATGCAGGCCGATGGCGCGGCGGAAATCGCGAAACGCTCGCGCGGCACGCCGCGGGTCGCCGGGCGGTTGTTGCGCCGGGTGCGGGATTTCGCCGCCGTCGCCGGCGCCGGCATCATCGATGCCGCATTGGCGGATTCGGCGCTTCAGCGCCTCGAGGTCGATGCCTTCGGTCTCGATGAAATGGACCGCCGGTATCTGCTGTGTATCGCCGAGAAGTTCAGCGGCGGGCCGGTCGGGGTCGAAACGCTGGCGGCATCGCTCTCGGAGGAACGCGACACCATCGAGGAGGTGATCGAGCCGTACCTGATTCAACAAGGTTTTTTGATGCGAACGCCCCGGGGCCGGGTGGCGACGGCGCGCGCTTACGGTCATTTGGGGCTGGCGGCTCCCGCGGCGGCGTCCCAGTTGGACCTGATCGCGGATGTCGATGGAGCCGGCGCGGATGGAGCCGATGGTTGAGCCGGCGGCACGGACGCAGGCAGAAGCACCGAGCGGCGCGTTCGAGCAAGACCTGTATGTCTACCCGGTGCGGGTTTATTACGAAGACACGGACGCGGGCGGCGTCGTGTATTACGCGAACTATTTCAAGTTCGCCGAACGGGCCCGGACCGAAATGATGCGGGCGCTCGGCGTCGAAAGCGGACGGTTGATGAACGAGGACGGAATCGCGTTGGCGGTTCGGCATTGCGAGGCGGATTTCACGAAGCCGGCGAGACTCGACGATCTCTTAACGGTTTCGACACGACTTCTCGGGTTAGGTGGTGCCTCGGTCACCGTCGAACAGACGATCGCGTGCCAGGGCGCCGCATTGGCGAAGATTACGATACGGCTCGCCTGCATGTCGCTTGCCGGCGGTCCGGCCCGGATGCCGGA
>JBBDTH010000076.1:0-7423 GCA_040904505.1 Rhodospirillales bacterium
GAGACAGGCGCTAAAGCGCCTTCCTCAGGATGAGGCAAAAGGGCGTCTCGAAGGATACCAAGGTAAACCGAGCCGCCGCCTTCACGGGGCCCGGTTCAGTGCCGCGAGGCCGACGAACGCGGGCAACGGATGGGTGATGACGTACGTCGGCACGGCGCGCAGGTAATCGGAGAACCGGCCCTTGGTCTGAAACCGGGTCCGGAAATGGGAGTCGATGAAGGTTTGTCCCAGCTTGGGGACGATCCCGCCCGCGATATACACGCCGCCGCGCGCGCCGAGGCTCAGGCACAGGTCCGCAGCGACCGTGCCCAGCATGGCGCAAAACGTGTCGAGCGACTCCCGGCAGATGCGATGCCCGCTTTTTTGAGCGCGTGTCGTGATCGTTTCGGGCGTCATGTCCGGTTTCGCGGACTGGCCTTCCAGTACGCAAATCGCCTGGTACAGATTGACGAGGCCCGGTCCCGAAATGACATGCTCGGCGGACACGTGGCCGTTCTTGCGCAGGACGGAAAGAATAGCGCTTTCCCGGTCGGTGAACGGCGCCATGGTGACGTGGCCGCCTTCGGTCGCCAGCACGTGCCACTCGGCGCCGCAGGGAACGAGACCGGAAACGCCGAGCCCGGTGCCGGGGCCGAGCACGGCGATCGGACACTCGGGTTCGGCCCGTCCGGTGCCGACGGCTTGCAGACCGGTCGGATCGAGATGGGGAATGGCGAGCGCGATGGCGGAAAAGTCGTTGATGATTTGCAGCGTCTTGAAGCCGAGTTGTTCGCGCACGGTTTCGACGGAAAACGTCCAGGGATGGTTGGTCATGTCGATGGCGTCGCCCGTTACCGGCGAGGCAACGGCGAAGGCGCCGGCGGTGGGGGTGGTTATCGACGCCGCTTTGCCGAGATATGCTTTCGCCGCTTCGGCGGGGCCCGCGTAATCGGCGCAGGCCAGAACGATCTCGTTCCGCGTGGTGCCGTCGGGCGCGCACAGCGCGAAGCGGGCGTTGGTGCCGCCGATATCGGCGATGAGGCTGGGGCGTTCGGTGGGCCGCGCCATGCCGGTCAGACTTTATACGGCGCTTCGCCGAGCGCCTTGATGAAGTTGTCGCGCCATGTGGTCAGCGTGTTGGCGCGCAGGATTTCCATCATGGCGCTCCAGCGTTCGAGGCGTTCCTCGAGCGGCATCTCGAGCCCCCGGGCAATCGCTTCGGCGATCGAATCCAGGTCGAACGGATTGACGATCAAGGCGTCGGTCAGTTCGCGCGCGGCTCCGGCGAAGCGCGACAGAATAAGAACGCCGGGATCGTGCGGGTTCTGCGCCGCGACGTATTCTTTGGCGACGAGATTCATGCCGTCGCGCAAGGGCGTGACCAGGCCGATGCGGCTGGAACGATAGAGCGTCGCGAGGTCCTGGCGGGTGAAGCTTTTGTTCAGGTAGTTGATCGGAACCCAGTCGACGTTCGCGAAACGGCCGTTGATATGCCCGGCTTCGGCCTCGAGTTCCTGGCGGATTTCCTTGTATTCCGGCACCTCGGAGCGCGACGGCGGGGCAATTTGCATCAGCGTAACCTTGCCCCGATAGCCGGGATAGTTAGCCAATAGCTTTTCGAAAGCGCGGAATCGTTGAACCAGTCCTTTCGAATAATCCAGCCGGTCGACGCCGATGATCCATTCGTGATCCCGGGGCCGGTCGACAAGATGTTTTGCCTGGCGCGATCGAGCCTGATGCAGGCCGGCCTGCACCATGTCCTCGGTGTCGATGCCGATGGGGAATATTTCGACCCGAAGCGTGCGGCCGTAGGCCTGAATCAAGTGGTCACCGAGAATCGCGCCGCGGGCTTCGTGAACGATGTAATCCAGAAACGCCCTGAGATCGTTTTCCGTTTGAAAGCCGATCAGGTCGTAGGCGCACAACGATCGCACGAGATTGCGGTGATCGGGCAACGCGGTCAGGACTTCCATCGCCGGAAACGGCGTGTGCAGAAAAAAGCCGATCGGCCGGGTAATGCCGAGATTGCGGAGTTCTTCGGCGAAGGGAATGAGATGATAATCGTGGACCCAGATCAAGTCGTCCTTGCCGAGAAGGGGGCGCAATTTCTCGGCGAAGATGGTATTGACCTCGCGATAGCCCGCATAATTCCGTTTCTCGAATGCGGTCAGGTCGAGGCGGTAATGAAACAACGGCCACAGGGTGCGGTTGGCGTAGCCGTTGTAGTATTCGTTGTAGCTGCGCCGGGCCAGATCGAGGGTCGCGAACGTTACGGCTCCGGCATGATGTATTTTCGGTTTGGCAGGCGTGCGTTGTGCGGTTTTGCCGCTCCACCCGAACCAGATGCCGCCGTACTCTCGAAGCGCGTCCTGCAGCGCGACCGCGAGGCCGCCGGCCTGGGATTTTTTGTCGGTTGCGACCGCGACCCGGTTGGAAACGACGACGAGCCTGCTCACAGCGCTTCCTCCCAGCTTCGGCTCAATCGCATCGCGGCGTTGATCAGGCCGACCATGGAGTAGGTTTGCGGGAAATTTCCCCACAACTCGCCGGTGCTTGGATCGATATCCTCCGACAGCAGACCGAGATGGTTTCTGTTCGCCAGCATGTGCTCGAACAACTCGCGCGCTTCCTCTGTCCGTCCGATCGCCGCCAGCGCGTCGATGTACCAGAAGGTGCAGACGTTAAAGGCGTTCTGGGGCGTGCCGAAATCGTCATCGACGGTATATCGAAAAAGAAAGTTGCCGCGGCGCAGGTGTTTCTCGACCGCTTCGACGGTGCCGATGAAACGGGGGTCCATGGCGTCGATGAAGCCGAATTCGTGGAGCAGCAAAAGGCTGGCGTCGAGCTCGCCGTTGCCGAAGCTTTGCACGAAGCTGTTGAGCTTTTTGCTGAACCCTTTCTCGAGAATGACGGAGCGGATGGCGTCTGCCTGTTCGCGCCAGTAGGCGGTCCGGGCGGGAAGGCCCAGATGGGCGGCGATCCGGGCGAGCCGGTCGGTGCCGATCCAGCACATGACGGCGGAATAGGTATGCACGTTCGCCTGGGTGCGCAGTTCCCATAAGCCGGCATCGGGTTTGTCGTACAGATTGACGCACTGCTCGCCGACGCTCTCGAGCCGTTCGAACAGCCGGATATCCCCCGGGCGGGTGAGGCGCCGGTCGAAAAACGCCTGGGTGGCGGCCAGGATCACGCTGCCGTAAACGTCGTTTTGAATATGCTCATAGGCTTGATTGCCGACTCGCACCGGCCCCATGCCGCGATATCCGCTCAACGTATCCACGGTCGATTCGATTAGATGCGGCTCGAGCGAAATCCCGTAAACGGGTTGCAGATGATTGTTCTCGGCGCTGGCGACGATATTGGTGATATAGCGCAGGTGGTCTTCCATGGTGAGCGTCGCGCCCAGGCGGTTGAGGGCCTTCACCACGAAGAAGGCATCGCGCAGCCAGCAAAACCGGTAATCCCAGTTGCGTCCCGTATCGGCGGCTTCCGGGATGGAGGTGGTCATGGCCGCGATGATGCCGCCGCTTTCCTCGAAGCTGCAGAGCTTGAGCGTGATCGCGGAACGGATTACGGCTTCCTGCCATTCGAACGGGATGGCGAGATAGCGCGCCCAATCCTGCCAATAATCGAGGGTGCGGCGGAAAAACTCGTGGCCGGTTTGATCGATGCCGCTTTGCAGGCTTTCGTCCGCCCCGATCAGCATCGTGTAGGGCTCTTCCAGGATGAACGGCACTTCGTTCATCACGTATGAGATCGGCGCATCCGTGGTGCACCGCAGGGTGATGTGCGGGGCCACGTAGCGGATATGGTTGCTGCCCCGGGTGCGCTCCAGGCGCTCGGCGCCGTAGGCGTGGCTCGGACGCAGCCGGATCTGGATGCGCGGGTGGCCGATCACCGGGCGCACGTGCCGCACCATCAGCATCGGGCGGAATATCCGGTCGTTTCGTTTAAAGCGCGGCGCGAAATCGGTGATCTCGATGGCGGCGCCGTCGGTATCGTAGAGGGTCGTGATCAGGATCGCCGAATTGTGCAGGTAATGCTGTTCCGACCGGGCGAAATTGTTGACGACGATATCGAAAAAACCGTGCGCCTTGGCCTCTTGCTCCGGCGTCCAATTCTGCAACAGGCTGCAGAACATGGGGTCTCCGTCGAAGCGCGGAAAGCAGGCCCATACGACCTGCCCCATCTTGTTGATGAGGGCGCCGAAGGTGCTGTTGCCGATGATTCCCAGGTTGAGATCTTGCATGGCGCCTATAATGAAGGGATTAGGCGCGGATGTGAAGGTAATGTCAGCGGAGGCTAACGCGGTCGCTGCGCCAGGTGCGCGACTGGCGCCAGTATTTCAATTGAGCCTGCCGGCGTTCGGCGAAGCCGGCGGCGCCTCCAGGTTGGCGAGCGGCGCTTAGGCTCGTGTCCGAAGCATCCGTCCCCGTAACGATGCCCGTGCGGTGTTGGAAGCGCGCGTTGAGGGCCTCGGTCCGTTGCCGGTCTATCGGCTCCACCGGAGGATGCCGAAGCCGGATGCCGGGGTTGTGTTGAGCGGTGTCGTGTCGGGCCGTTCGCGGGAAATCCGTTTCGGACTCGTGCGAGGTCTGCCGGAGCGGTGCGCCGGTCCAGAACCGGCGGACTTTATCCCGGTAGGGTTTGTTTTTTTCGCCGTCGGTCGAATGATAATGGCCCGCCGCCATCAACCAGGACCGGGTATCGCGGAATTTTTCCCGCAAAAACCTGGCGGCGTAGGCGGTATTCAGATCGGGGTCGAAGGCGTGTTCGAGGCTCGCGAACTGGTGGCCGTGATAATAGAGGTTCACCTGCATGCAGCCGACATCGATATTCTCGACTCCGCGCGCCTTGAGGTGCCGGACCCAGGCCACGGCGGCCTCCTTGGTTTCGAAGAAGCGGCCCTCGCCCTCGGCCATCACGGTCCAGGGCCAGGCAATAATTTCCCTTGTTTCGGCCCGCCAGCGCCCGGTTTCCGCGAGCGAAATCGCATTCAGCAGCCGGTGCGGGATACGCTGCGCGCGTTCCTGCTGCTGGGTGTGCTTGGCGCATAAACTCCAAGGGTTTTCAACGGCTTGGTAGCCGTACCCGGCCGCAGCCCCGGGCCAAAGCCCGAGTGCCGCATAAGCGAAAATCGCGATTAATCGTTGTATCCGTGTCACGACCCACCCCATGACGAACGTTCATAACCCGGTTCCAGCTACGCAAAAGGCGTGCCAGCCCGGTTATTCGGCGGCCAGGGGGGCTTTCAGGGTGCCGGAGTCGATATCGGCCAGGGCGGCGATCAACAGGGTGATCTTGGCGCTCAGGGCGGCAAATCCGGCCGTCGGGGTGATGGCGCGCTCGTCCATGTAGAGCGCCCGGTTGACTTCGATTTGCAGGGTGTGGCGGCCCTCGGCGGGATGGCCGTAATGGCGTGTGGTGAAGCCGCCGGCATACGGGTTGTTGCGGGTCACCAGGAAGCCGGATTCCTTGAGGACCGCTTCGGCGCGTTGGGTGACCGCCGGCGCGCACGAGGTGCCGTAGCCGTCGCCGAGCACGAAATCGACGCGTTGCAGGCCCGGATCGTTATCCATGGGGCCGCCGATCGAGGGCATGGAATGGCAATCGATCAGGAGATATGCGCCGAAGCGTTCCCGGGTTTGATCGAGCAGGCCGTTGAGCGCGCCATGATAGGGCTTGTAGTAGTTTTCGATGCGCCGTTCGGCCTCGGCGTAGGGCAACCGAGACCGGTAGATTTCCTCGCCGTTGGCGATGACGCGGGCGATGGTGCCGAGCCCGCCGGCGACCCGCGGCGAGGTCGTGTTGGCCTGGCGCGGCAGGCGGTCGACGAACATGTCCGGGTCGAGTTCGTACGGCTCGCGGTTGGGATCGACGAACGCGCGCGGATACTTCGCGCAGATCAAGGGTGCGCCGTGCGCGGGCGCGGCGGCGAAGAGCTTGTCCATGAAGGCGTCTTCCGAACCGCGCAGGTGCAGCGGATCGAGCCGGGCCGATCGGATGAATTCGGGCGGGTAGAAATCGCCGGAATGGGGCGAGGCGAAAACGAGCGGAATCGTTTGGCGCGCCGGGGCGCGGATTTCGAAGGCCGGCGGACGGTTCTCGGGACTTGGGCGGGTGGGGGTATCCTCGGTCACGCGGGCAGCCTGGGTTGTTATGGTTAACGTCTCTACGTTTGTAATCGCCTTGATCGTTCAGGGCCCGGGGACCGGCGCCGGCGGGCCCTATTTTGTTAGCGGTTGTTCGGCTCCGGCGCAACGGTTTTGGGTGCGGGGCAGGCATACGCCGGCCGGTTTTGTGGCCCCTCTTGTGGCCCGTCTTGCGCCGGGTTGCCAAGCCCGCCCAAATCGGACTAAAACCGTGACCCGCGCCGGACGCTTTGATGCTGTGGCGCAGTGGGGCGCGTAGCTCAGTGGGAGAGCACCTCGTTGACATCGAGGGGGTCGCAAGTTCAATCCTTGCCGCGCCCACCATTTCCTTAAAAGCAAAATTCAGCCGAAAAAAAGGCCGGCGCCCGAGGGCACCGGCCTGAAACGTGCATTCCGAAATCGCGGATTACATCATGGTGAAGTTGAACTTCCGCTTGAGGAAACCGGCGATCCATTTGCGGGTTTCATCATCGATGTCGACTCCATCCTTGAGCACCTTCGCCGCGTCCGCGCCGAAGGATTGCGGATAGTTGAGGAGTTCTTTTTTCGCCTTTTTCTGGAAATCGGGCAGCGCCATGATCTTCTTGATGGTCGCGACGTAGGCATCGACGATTTCATCCGACGTGCCCGCCGGCAGGATCAGCGACTTCGAGGACATGACGCCGATATTGATGATGCTCTTGAGCGCTTTCCATTGCGGGCCCGAGGGCTCCTTGCCGCCGTTGAGGGCCTTGTAGGCGTCGAGCACGGTCGGCGTGTTCGGGAACGCCGGGTCGCGCACCAGCTCGCCCTTGTTGTTGAAGAAGCCGAGGTTCATGACGTGCGTGACAACGCCTTTCTCGACGTACTTCATGGTTTTGTTCATGAACGCGCCCGCCGAGTCGTAGGACAGGTTCAACTCGCCCCGGAGAACGGCCTTGCGCCGGCCGCCGCTGTTGAGGCCGAACACGTAAGTGGGGTCCAACCCGAGCAGGTCGTAGGAGATATACCCGCGCAGTTCCGAGGACGTCGGGTTCTTGCCGCCGCTGACCAGTTTTTCGACGCTGCGCAGCGCCTTGATGTCGTGGGCGATGTCCTTGCCCTTCACGCCGGTTTCGTTGCGAGCGTAGATCTGCGAGCCCAGCGGCGAAAGAACAATGGGCCGCCATTTAAGCATGTTGAAGCGGACTTTATCGCCGCCGAACAGGAAGCTGGTGTACATGGACGTCGAGGCCGAGATCACGTACGTGCCGTCGGTCTTGGCGTTCTTCTCGAACCAGTTCGAGCCGGTGATGCCCGAGCCGCCGGGTTTG
>JBBDTH010000077.1:0-7336 GCA_040904505.1 Rhodospirillales bacterium
TTGCCAACCATTTGGCATGGGCCAAAATTGCCAATCATTTGGCATGGGCCAAAATTCCGACTAACCATGACCGGCTCTACGGCAACGGCCGCCCCCGGAAACGCCTGAATTCTCCGGAATTTACGGGGTTATCCGGGTAGTTCTTGCCGGAATTCCCCGGGAATGATACATCTGACGGCCCGGTAAAAGCCGACCCTGGGTGAGGAGAAACAACCATGCCTATTGAATCCATCGGTTCGCCGATCATCGTGCCGCCGACGCCGAACGGGGCCGAGCCCCGAACCGTGCCGACGAATGCCGGGGTGTTTCAATCCGAGATCGCGGCGGATTCCGTATCGCAACAGGTGCAGCAGGTCCAAGAGTCCGCCTCGCAACCCGAAGCGTCGACCGAACAACGCCAAACACGGAGCGACACGCAACAGCAAAGCTCATCGAACGAGCAAGCCGCCGGGCAACGCGACTCCGCCAACCAGGGCCCCGCGCCCGGCGAAGGCCGCGGCGAAAACGTCAATATCGAGGTTTAGGCCGGAATCGACGCTAATTTAAATTTTCAAATCTTTTCCGACATCGCAACGGACCCGCCGCGCACCATCCCGGCGGGTTTTTCGTTATGCCGCCGGCCGGTTCAATAACACCGCCGCGATCAAAAATTCCTTATTGCCCTTCGGACCCGTGATCGGGCTTTCGACGATCCCCAGAACGCTCCACCCCATCGACTCCTCGAGCCAGCGGCGGATGCGAAGGCAGACCTCGTCATGCAAGACCGGATCGCGCACGACGCCGCCCTTGCCGACCTGGCCCTTCCCGACTTCGAATTGCGGCTTGATCAACGCCACCAACCGCGCGTCCGGCGCGGCGAGCGCCAAGGCCGCCGGCAACGCCGTCATCAAGCCGATGAAGCTGACGTCACTCACGATGAAATCGATCCGGTCGGGAATGGTCTCCGGGCCGATTTGCCGCACATTGGTTTTTTCCAGCACGACCACGCGGGGGTCTTCGCGCAAACGCCAGGCCAATTGGCCGTGCCCGACATCCACGGCATAAACCTTCCGCGCGCCGTGGTGCAGCAACACGTCGGTGAATCCGCCCGTCGAGGCGCCGACGTCGAGGCAGGTTTTGCCTTCCGGGGTAATCGCAAAATAATCCAAGGCATGCGCCAGCTTGATGCCGCCGCGCGAAACCCACGGATGGTCCTGTCCCTTCAGGGTGATCGATACATCGGGAGCGACCTGCAGTCCGGGCTTATCGAGCCGGTTCGAGTCGGAGAAAACCAAGCCCGCCATGATCAGGGCCTGGGCGCGCGTCCGGTTTTCGGCCAAGCCGCGCTCGACGAGAAGCGAGTCCAAACGGCATTTCTTTTTTCCGGCGCCTGCCCCGGCGCGCGTCATGCCTAGAGCTGGTCATGGTTAGTCGGAATCGCCAACGGCGATCCGACAACCATGTGAATCGGCTCTAAGTTATTGATATAGATCGGATTCACATGATTTATCGGAACCAAATGATGTTTCCGATAAATCATGATCCGATCTAGGCGCGGGCGGCCGGCTCGACGACCTCGTTTTCGCGGCCCAAGGCCGAGAGTGCCGTCGCGACGATGTGTTTGGCGTTCAGCCGGGCATCGTCGTATTGCGCCGTCGGCGAATCCTGCAGGATGAAACGATCCGGCAAATGCATGGGCCGGATTTTCAAGCCGCTGTCGAAAATACCGTTGCGCGCCAGGAAATCGAGCACTTGCGTCGCAAAGCCGCCGATGGAGCCTTCCTCGACGGTGATCAGGACTTCGTGATTCATGGCCAATCGGCGCACCAGATCCTCGTCGAGCGGCTTCGAGAACCGGGCATCGGCCACCGTGGTCGACAGCCCCCGGGCCATCAAATCGTCCGCCGCCTTCAACGCTTCCGCCAGCCGCGTGCCGAAACTGAGGATCGCGACCGTGCTGCCTTCGCGCACAATGCGGCCCTTGCCGATCGTGAGCGGCACGCCTTCTTCCGGCATCTCGACGCCGACGCCCTCGCCGCGCGGATACCGCACCGCGCTCGGACGGTCGTCGATCTGCACGGCGGTCGCGACCATATGGACCAGCTCGGCCTCGTCGGCCGCCGCCATGAGGATGAAATCGGGCAAGCACCCCAGGTACGCGGCATCGAAGGAGCCGTGATGGGTCTGGCCGTCCGCGCCGACCAATCCGGCCCGGTCGAGAATAAACCGCACCGGCAACTTCTGGATCGCCACATCGTGAACGATCTGATCGTACGCGCGTTGCAGGAAGGTCGAATAGATGCAGGCGAACGGTTTGAAGCCTTCGGTCGCCAAACCGGCGGCGAACGTTACCGCGTGTTGTTCGGCGATACCGACATCGAACGTGCGTTCGGGAAATTCCTTGGCGAAAATGTCGACGCCGGTCCCCGACGGCATCGCCGCCGTGATCGCGACGATTTTATCGTCCTTCCTGGCTTCCTTGACCAACGAATTGCCGAAGACCTTCGTATACGCCGGCGCATTCGCCGTCGCCTTGACCTGCTCGCCGGTGATGACATTGAATTTACCGACGCCGTGATATTTGTCCGCGGATTTTTCGGCGGGCTCGTACCCGTGGCCCTTCTCTGTTACCACATGCAGAAGCACCGGCCCGCGCTCGCGGTCGTCGCGCAGGTTTTTCAGCACCGGCAACAGGTGATCCATGTTGTGGCCGTCGATGGGGCCGACGTAATAGAACCCCAATTCCTCGAACATGGTGCCGCCGGTCAACATGCCGCGCGCGAATTCCTCGGCCTTGCGGGCGGCTTCCTTGATCTGGCGGGGAAATTTGTTCGTCATTTCCTTGGCGAACTCGCGCATCGAGCGGAACGATCGCGACGAAATCAGGCGCGAAAGATAAGCGCTCATCGCGCCGACCGGCGGCGCGATCGACATATCGTTGTCGTTGAGAATAACGATCAGGCGCGCGTCCATCGCACCGGCGTTGTTCATGGCTTCATAGGCCATGCCGGCACTCATGGCGCCGTCTCCGATAACGGCAATGACGTGATTATCGCGCTTGCCTTCGAGATCGCGGGCAATCGCCATGCCGAGCCCCGACGAAATCGACGTCGAACTATGGGCCGCGCCGAACGGGTCGTAAATGCTTTCCGAGCGTTTCGTAAAACCGTACAGCCCGCCGCCCTGTCGTAACGAATGCATGCGGTCGCGCCGGCCGGTGAGAATCTTATGCGGATAGCACTGATGTCCGACGTCCCAAATCAGCCGGTCTTCCGGTGTGTTGAAAATATGATGGAGCGCAACGGTCAACTCGACGACCCCCAAACTCGCCCCAAGATGGCCGCCCGTGATCGAAACCGTCCGAACCGTTTCGTCGCGGACTTCCTGCGCCAACTGTTTCAATTGGTCCGGCGTGAAATCGCGGAAATCCTTCGGGGCCCGAACCGTATCCAACAAAGGCGTTTCGTTCTTAATCGACAAAATTCACGTCCTCTCAATTCATCAAGAGTTTTTTATCGTTATGGCTTGGTTCCGTTTAACGCCATAAATACCTTTATGTACGACGTTCAACGACGAATTTCGCCAAATCTCTTAGGGGCCCCGCCTTTTCCTCGAACAATTCTAGATGTTGTATCGCTTGGTCGGCAAGCATATCCGCCTGGGCCCGGGCCCGATCCCGCCCCAAAAGCGACACAAACGTTGCTTTTCCGGCGGCTTCGTCCTTTCCGGTTTTTTTGCCGACTTCTTCGGCAGACCCCTCCACATCGAGCAAATCATCGACGATTTGGAAGGCGAGTCCCAAATCATGGGCATACGCATGCAAGGCATGGCGCGACTGTTCCGGGCTCTTGCCGAGAATAGCGCCGGCTTCGCAGGAAACCCCGATCAACATGCCGGTCTTCATGCGCTGCAGCCGGGTTATCTCGGGAACGTCCAGCCTCCGCTGCTCGGCCAACAAATCCAACATCTGGCCGCCGACCATGCCCTCCTCGCCGATCGCCTTCGCCAAGGCGAGAACCAGTTCCGCGCGCACGGCGGGATCGGCATGGGTTCTTTCCTCGACCAATATTTCGAATGCCTTCGTCAACAAGGCATCGCCGGCCAAAATCGCGGTGGCTTCATCGAATTTGATATGGCATGTCGGCATGCCGCGCCGAAGGTCATCGTCGTCCATGGCCGGCAGATCGTCATGCACCAGGGAATAGCAATGCACCATTTCGATGGCGGCCGCCGTTCGCAAAGACGACTCTTCGGCCACGCCGAACATCCGCGCGCTCGAAACGACCATGAACGGGCGAATGCGTTTGCCGCTCGAAAGCGCCGCATAACGCATGGCTTCGATCAACTTCGATTCCGGCTTCTCATGATCGACCGGCAGTAACGTATCCAAAATATTGGTAACGGCCGTAGCGTTATCGCCGAGCATTTTTTTAATATTGGACAAGACTCTTCCTTGGATCTGCTTATTCTTCGTCCCCGGGTTCCACGGAAACGCTTCCATCGGGGCTTAAGACGACCTTATCGACGCGAGTCTTGGCTTCCTGCAACTTCGTCTCGCAATGACGCTTGAGATGAGCGCCCCGCTCATAGGCATTAATGGCATCTTCGAGCTTGATTTCCCCTTCCTCGAGACTTCGGACGATCTCCTCAAGGGCGTCCAGGGCGTCTTCGAAGCTCATTTTGGCGATGTCGGCCGGAACCGTATTTTTGGCCATTCGGACCCTCTCGAAATTGGCTGGCGAGTGTAGGCAGGGTGCCCCCTAAGGGCAAGGATTATAAGATCATTTCAGCCTTAACCTGAGGCCGGATCAGGACATCAGAACCCGGACATGAGCGGCGGCGGCGGACGCCAGGGCCGCAAGGTCATAGCCCCCTTCCAGGGAACTGATCAACCGTCCTTGACAGCAGTCTTCGGCAACCGCCGATATTTCCCGGGTGACCCAGGCAAAATCCTCGTCCGTCAGCCGAATCTGGGCCAGGGGATCGCTGACATGAGCGTCGAATCCGGCCGAAACGACCACCATATCGGGCTTAAATGCCTCAAGAGCCGGCAAAATCCGGCGCGACCAGCCTTTGCGAAAGGCATCCGACCCGGACCCCGCCGGCAGTTCCACATTGACGACGTTATCCGCGACGCCGGCGTCCGATTCGCGGCCCGAACCGGGATAAAACGGCGATTGATGGCTCGACGCGAAGAACAAGTCCGAATCGCGCTCGAAGGTATGCTGGGTGCCGTTGCCGTGATGCACGTCGAAATCGACGACCGCGACGCGCTTGAGGCCATGGACGCCGCGCGCGTGCTCGGCCGCGATCGCAACGTTATTGAACAGGCAAAACCCCATTGCCCGGTCGCGTTCCGCATGATGCCCGGGCGGGCGCACCGCGCAAAAGGCATTTTTGGCCTCCCCGGCAAGCACGGCATCGACCGCCGCGCACGCCGCGCCGGCGGCCCGCAAGGCGGCCTCGCCCGAGGCCGGCGACAAGGCCGTATCCGGATCCAGGTGAACGTGCCCCGATGCCGGCACGGCCTCGAAAAGCAGATCCACGTAGCGGGCTTCGTGAACCCGCTTGATGTCTTCAAGATTGGCAAGCGGCGCCTCCCGGCGCTCGAGGCCCTTGAATTCATCGGCTTCCAGCGCCTCGAGGACCGAGCGCAGACGGTCCGGGGATTCAGGATGGTAGGCCCCTGGATTGTGCTCGATGCAAATCGGATGGCTGAATAAAATCGTGGTCATGTCTCATTAGGGCGGCGCGTGGTTTTTCCTCTGCGCTTCCGAGGCGATTTAGGTATTATAACCGCGTGGATTGGGCGGTCCAGTCCAGGTCCATCCTTACATTGGGGTTACCGAACATGAACGGACAGCTTGCAGCCTCGGGCCGGGGTCGGCACGAAACGTATACCGCTACTCCCAAACGATTTTGGCCGGCTGTTGCGATCCTCCTCGCGTTTTGCGCTACCGCCGTGTTCGGCACCGCCGACGGTTTCGCGCAGGAGGAAAAAAAGAAAAAAAAGGGAAAAAGCACGGTCGTCGTCATTAACGAGGTTCGTAAGGAACCTTTGTTGCAAACCATGCCCGTGTTGGGCCGGTTCGTTGCATTGCGCAGCGGTATCGTCGCCGCCCATATCGGCGGCCCCGTTAAAACAATATTCGCCGACGTCGGCGACAGGGTCGAGGTCGGAAAAGTCATTGCCGTGCTCGATACCGACTCCTTGAAATGGCGCTATGAAGTTGCCCGCGCCGAAATGACCGAAGCCCAGGCCCGGGTTCGCACGGCCAAGGTACGGGTCAAGCTGCTGACGCAGGAACTGAAGCGCCTGTCGAACCTGCGTAAATCGGCGGCGTTCAGCCAAGCCCGTTTCGAGGATAAGCAAGTCGAGGTTTCACAAGCGCAAAGCCAGGTTGCCGAGGCCGAGGCGGTCTTGAAACGGCACAAGGCGACCATGGAATTGACTCACGTCCAACTCGAACACGCCAATATCCGCGCGCCTTACGGGGGTGTCATTACCCGGCGGCACACGGAAATCGGCTCTTATGTCAAGGAAGGCGACCAGGTCTTTACGATGGTCGACGACACCGGCTTGGAAATCGAGGCCGATATACCCTCTAAACGGATTTCGGGCTTATCGCCGGGGTTGAAAATCATAGCCAACATCGATCCCAAGACCCGCTTCGATGCCCATGTGCGGGCGATCGTTCCGTCGGAGAATCCCTTGGCGCGCACCCGGACGGTTCGGTTCTCGACATCCTTCAAGGATAAAAGCCAAGCGCTTGCCGCCAACCAAAGCGTGACGCTGCATATTCCCATTGCAAAACTCAGGGACATCGTGACCGTTCACAAAGACGCCGTCATCAATCGTGAGGGCAAGAACGTCGTGTTCGTTGTCGAGAAACGCCGGGCACGCCTTAAGGAAGTCATTCTCGGCGACGCGATCGGCAATCGCTTTGAGGTCATTCAAGGACTAGAGCCGGAAGACCGGGTCGTAATCCGCGGCAACGAACGGCTGAAAGACGGCAAACGCGTTACCACCGAAAGTCCTGCTTCCTGACATCGATCAGGATTTTCGCAACACCACGACGAAGACGCCGTTTTCCTCGCTGCTTTGCACAATGGCATGACCGGTCGTTTGGCTGAAGGCTTCAAAATCGGCCGGCGCGGCGGGGTCCGTGACCTCGATCTCGAGTTCGTCGCCCGCCTTCAATCCCCGCAACGCCTTGTTCGCCCGCAACACCGGCAGCGGACAAACCAATCCCTTTACATCCAAGGTCGAGCGCGCCATTTCCGTCAACCAATCGCTTTCGATCTTGGGTCGTGTCTTCGTTTGCCTCTTTATCCTTCGAGACGCCCTTTTGCCTCA
>JBBDTH010000078.1:0-7305 GCA_040904505.1 Rhodospirillales bacterium
TTCGCGCGCGCCGCGATTTTTAGAACCTGGGCCATCGCCGCGCCGATATTCTGCTGCTCGACCATCTTGTCGAGGGTGATCTTCTGCTTGGAAAATTTCCGGATCGAGATCGACGGCCCGTCGATGGCGAGCGGCGGAATGATGATGTTGACGCGCGAGCCGTCCTCGAGGCGCGCGTCGACCAACGGTGTCGATTCATCGACCCGCCGGCCGATCCGCGACACGATCCGAGACGCGATGTTCATCACGTGCTGGTTGTCGCGGAAATTCACGTCGGTGACTTCGAGCTTGCCCTTGCGCTCGACGTACACCTGTTTGGGGCCGTTGACCATGATGTCGGTGACGGAGTCGTCGGCCAGCAAGGCTTCGAGCGGGCCGAGGCCGAGCATGTCGTTGAGCAGCATGGTCACGAGATCGCGCTGCTCGAGCTGATTGAGCCGGGTTTTCTGCTCGCCCAGAATTTCGACGACGATTTCACCGATCTGGCGCGCCAATTCGTTGCGCGGCAGTTCGAGGGCTTTCGCCAAATCCAGCCGGTCCATCAGGATCGGCTGCACGAGCGCCTTGGCTTCCTCGACGCTGCCGCGGCTTTGCGACACCTTTTTCGACGGTTCCTTGCGCCGGGGGCCGCCTTCCGAAGGCGCCGGCAGGTTAAATTCCCGGATGAACGCGTTCAGCACCAGGGTCACGATATCGCGGCGCTCGTGCTCGTCGAGCGCGTGAAATCCGCCGCCAGCCAATTCCTGCACGACGGCATCGATGGCCCGGGCCAAGTCGCCGCGCGTCATCTCGGGTGCTTTCGTCATGTCGACGCGCTCGCGGAACAGGCTTTCGACCCGCGTGACCGTGGCCTCAAAACCGGCCATGGATTTTTGCGGTTCGCCTCGAGTTTGCGGCTCGGCGGGCGTTGCCGCGACCGGCACCGGTTGCGGAGCCGTCAGTTGCGGCTCGCGGCGCACGGATGCATCGGGTGACGCCGGAGCGTCCGTGCGCGGCGGCGCGCTCTTGCGCAGCGGAATTACCTCGGAGGTCTGGCGCCGGCCGAACATCATGCCGCTCCCCGTTTTTTCCCGGGCTTACGCCGCCAGAACGAGACTGGTTCCGCCTCCTCGTCCTCGGGCGGCAGGATCGACTCGCACACGGCATACAACGCGGTCGCGAGCTTGCAGCGTTTTTTCAGCACCACGGCGGGCTTGCCCGCGACCATGCTTTCGGCCGCGATCTTGGGCAGGAACGGCACGGCGGCCGCTACCTGGAGCCCGCTTTCGCGCGCGAAGTCGGCCGGGCGCAATTCGGCTTTCGGCAGCAGGCCGA
This sequence comes from Rhodospirillales bacterium, assembly GCA_040904505.1. GTDB lineage: Bacteria > Pseudomonadota > Alphaproteobacteria > Rhodospirillales > CALINB01 > CALINB01. The sequence goes on from JBBDTH010000078.1 coordinate 1,315, forward strand.
GCCGGTTCAACACCAAGCGCAGGCCGTCCTCGCCGCCGAGCTCCTTCACGAACTCGGCCAGGCGGGCGGTGTCGCGCAAGCCCGCCAGGGACGCATCCGACACGATGATCGTCGCCGCCGCGTCGGCGATCACGGGCTTATACAACGCCAGATCCGAGCGGGGAATTTCGATGACGACGCTATCGAACGTCGAGCGCAAGGGCTCGAACAGATGATCGACCGCATCGCCGTCGATGACCACCCCCCGGGTCAATTCCTCCTCGGCGCTGAGCAGCGAAAGATTTTCACTGTGGCGCACCATCGCGCGCTCGATGAACAAGCCGTCGATGCGGTCCGCGTGTTCGAGCGCTTCGCGAAAGCCCCGGCCCGGCTCTAAATCGAGCGCCAGGGACAGGCTGCCGAAATAAATATCGAGATCGACCAGCGCGGTTTTCTTGGCGTGTTCGTGCGCCATGATCCAGGCCGCGTTCAAGGCCACCGTGCTGGCGCCGACGCCGCCGCGCGCGCCGATCACGCAAATCATCTGGCCTTCCTTCTCGCCGTCATCGGCGGCACGTGCCCGGGCGATGCGCTCCAGGGCTTGCGTCAACGCTTCCGGCGACACCGGCTTCGGCAAATAATCCTCGATGCCGAGCGCCACCAGGCCGCGATACAAGTTCACGTCGTTCTGCCGGCCGAGCGCGATGACCTGCGTGCCCGCGTCGCATACGTTCGACAGCGCGCCGACCGCCGCCAGCGGATCGTCCGCCCCCGACAGATCGACGATCAATTGCCTGGGCGTCGCCATGCCCGCGAGCGTGTCCATCGCGAGATCGATGCCGCCGTCGCGAATGCTTTGCTCGGACCAGCCCCGTTCCTGCGCCAGCTTGGCGAGGATGGCGCGAGTGACCTCGTCGCCGGCGAAGGCCATGAAGGGGGCACGTTCCGGCTCGGCCCGCAGGGATTTGAGCGCGCGCAATACCATTACTGACCTCCTCCGCCGAGCCCCGGCAGGCCGCCGCCTTCGCCGCCGCCTTGATCGCCGCCGCTTCCACCGCCGCCTTGGCCGCCTCCGCCCTGCTTGGTTTCGCGCCCGAGACTTTCACCGTTGATCGGCAGCGGCACCTTGTCGCCCCGGCGGTAGCGTTCCATCAGGAAGGTGTTGTAGTACGGATCGGCGGGCTCAAGCTTGCGCCCGGCGACCAGATCGCCCGGATTGGCAACCATCAGACCCAAATTCGACGCGGTCGCGCAGCCGAAATTGCTGCTGGTGTGATTGTAGTAATCGTAATCCGGCCGCTTCGACCAATCGGGACAGCCCGGCAAGGTCAAGGCGTAACGGCGCACCACCACCTGCACCCGATCGGGCGGCACCGGCACGATGCCGAATTCCGACTGCACAGGTTGCACCGGCACGCGCTTGTAATCGAGATAGGATTTGACGATCCCGATGCGGGTCTCGCGCAACGCCCGCGCGGCGGCGTCATTCGCCGAGGACGGTTTCTCGATGCCGTTGACCACATGCACGATATCGCCCGGCATCACGTCGACCCTGCCGAGGAAACGGTCGAGCTGTTCCCGTTGTTCCGGCGTCAGGTGGTCCGATGTCCCCGGGAAAGCCACGACGTGGCGATGCTGCACGATATTGACCTGGGGTTGGCGCGTCTCGGGGACTGTCGAAAAATCCTCGACCGGAAAGCTCTCGCAGGCCGTCAACAAGATCGCCAACACGCCGAGCGCGATGCTGCTGATGAAAAGTTTAAACGCTTGGGGGCCCGATATCATCACACCCTCCTCCTAATCGATCTGAAAACCGACCGGGCCGATCAACGTCTTGCCGTGGCGGTCGACGTTCACCGGCGTGCCTGTCTTCGGGTTTCTGCGATAGGTGCCGCCGACGAAGAAACGTTCCGAGTCGTGCGGCGGCACCATGCCGTCGTTCGGGGAAACAAGTTTCTTATTGGACGCCGGGCGGACGATATACGGCGTCACGATGATCACGAGCTCGCTTTCGTTACGCTGGAAGCGGTCGGACTTGAACAGCCCGCCCAGCACCGGCACGTCCGCCAAGCCCGGAAATTTGGAGATGTCGTGGGATATGTTGTTCTGCAGCAGTCCGGCGATAGCGAAGCTCTGCCCGCTGGCCAGCTCGACCGTGGTTTCCGCGCGCCGCGTGGTCAGCGACGGAATGGTCAGCGTGCCGCCCGCGAGCGGGAGCGATACCGCGCCCTCGGTCGAAAGCTGGCTCACCTCGGGGCGCACGTGCAGATTGATCCGGCTCTCCCCGATCACGTTCGGCGTGAACGTGAGTGACACGCCGAATTTCTTGAACTCGACCACCACCCGGTTGTCGCCCTCGGGGATCAGGACCGGGAATTCGCCGCCGGCGAGGAAACTCGCGGTTTCGCCCGAGATCGCCGTCAGGTTCGGTTCCGCCAGGATCGACAGCAGGCCTTCGCCTTCGAGCGCGTCGACCAGCACGTTGAAATCCCAACCCGAACTGTTGACGGAGCCCGCCAGGGCGTGGGTCACGCTGTTGACCACGAACGGATTGACCGTCGCCAGGCCGAGGGAGAAACTGCCGATCGCGCCGACCGCGGTCCAGTTGAAGCCGAGTTGCTTCTCGACGTCGCGCGAAACTTCCGCGACCCGGACGCGCAAATTCACCTGGTTCGGCGCGGTGATGCCGAGCCGGTTGATCAGATGTTCGGGCTTGTCGACGAAGTTGAGCGCCAGGCGGCGGATATCGTCCGCCATGCTGACCGTCGGCACCAGGCCGTCAATCACCACCGAGCCGTCGACGCTTTCGACTTGGATCTCGCCTTTCGGATGCAACCGGCGGATGGCGCTGCGAAGCTGCGTCAGATTGTGCAGCACGGTGACGCTGACGTTCGCGAGCACGTTTTCCCGGGCGCCGACCGCGAACAGGGTCGTCTGGCCGGGCTTCTTGCCGAACACGTAAACGAGATGCGGCGACTTGACCTGAATGTCCGCGATCTTCGGATCGGCGACAAACACGGTTTTCGCCGGGCTGGCCAAGCGGATCAACCGGCCCTTGTTCATGTCGATGCGCAGTGCCGAGGATTTCTCGGTCACCATCGACACCGCGCCCGCGTGTGGCACGGCGCCGAAGACAAAGACGAACACGAACGCGGCAGTCATGAGAAGCCGGCATGGTATCCGTGTACCGGCGCGCATTATTTCCCCCAGTCGAAACATAACGTTGCCCCTTCCCCGGTAATGGTGTTCGTTATGAAAGCGTGTCACGTTCATTCCCCCGGCCCGGCTCCCTAAAACTTGACCTTCTCGGTCTTGCCGCCGCGCAACACGGTGATCTTGTCCGCGTTTTGGCGCTTCAACAGGCCCCGGCCCATGAAATAAATCTCGGAGTCCATGGTGTAGCTGCGTTTCTTCGGCTTGCTCCCGGAGGCGACGCCGATGCTGTGCGCGAACTTCTCGAACTCGTCCAGTTCGCGTGCGAGGCTGTGCAGGCTGAGCGACAGCGAGCCCATCTTGAGCCCGACCGCGACTTTCTCCGCCTGCTTCGGCGCCACTTCGAGGGTCGCGGTTTTCGCGACCGACACCTTGCCGTTCTTGTTCTCGACCTTTTGATCGACCGCCAGCACGCGGATGTCGGTCAGCAGGGTTTCGCTGAAGTAGCGCTGTTCGACCTTGCCTTCCTCGTCCTCGCCGCTGACCCGCACGGACAGGATCACGTCGACGAAATCGCCCGGGAACACGAACCCGGCGATGCCCGACGTCGCGTCCACCGGCACCGACACCGCGCGCTTACCGACCTCGAGCACGGCGGCGAGAAAGCCCCGGTCTCCCGGCTTCACCAGCGCGCCGTCGCTAATCGGCTGGCCCTTGACGATCGCCGAGCGTACCACCGCGCCCTGGAAATCCTCCACCGTGCGCTGGCCTTGCCGAACGTAGCCGTCGGCCATGCTTTTCTCCGGCCACGCGAGCCATGTGAGATGCTTCGGCTTGACGAACGTGCCGGCGCTAAGATCCGCATCGGCCACCAAAATCCGCACGGTCTTGGCCTCGATGAATTGGGTCGGCTGGTTCTTCATCATCGCCGCGCGTTCGTTCATCATCCAGGAGCGGGCATAAAGCGTGGTCATGCCGGCGGCCGCGATGGCCAGGACGATTAGCAGAACGTTTCTCAATCCGATCATGCGCATGGCCTATCTCCTGATAAGAGCCTTAAACCCACAGTTTCACGGCGACGGCGATGCCGCCCGCCGCGATCGCGATGCCGTAGGGCAAATTGTCGCCGAGCACCGTATCGCGTAGATGTTTTCGGCCGGCGGCCTCGAGCGCCATCGCGACGGCATAGCGCGAGCGCGCCGTCAGCAGCAGCGCCATCGCGCCGCCCGCGAGCGCCGTCACGATGAGCAAGTCGAAGATCGCGCCGGGGCCGGCCCACAGCGATGCCGCCGCCAGCAGCTTCACGTCGCCGCCGCCGAGCGCGTTCAACGCGAACAAGGCAAGGCCGCCCGCGAACACGACGGCCGCGACGATTATCGTCCACATCCAGTCGACCGGCTGCGGGCCGTAAAAGGCATAAACGGGAAATAAAAGCGCGATCACGGCGTTCAGGCGATTGGGAATCGTAAAGGTGCGGACATCCCACACGGCCGCGGCGATCAACAGGCCGGCGAACAGCGCGAGGGTAACGTGAGGGATCGAGATGACGTCTAACATGGCGTGGGGTCCTGCCGCCGGTCACGGTATCGATGGTGTTTTTTCTTTTAGGGCTTCATCCGTTCGCGTCGGCTTTCCGTTTCTCCGTTAGGGTCCGGTCTCTCTCGCTCCCCCTCCCCACCCCGGGCCCTAAGAACGGGCGGGTGGACCCGGGGTTGGATGCGGTTGGCGATCCAGGGGAGGAACACAGGGGAGAGAGTGTTCACAAGGGTGGCGGATCAGCCGCCGGTGACGGCGTTGCTCAACGCGGTCGACACCGTGGTGAACATCGTCGAGAGGTTCGTACCCATGGCGGTCAACGCGGTGATGGCGGCAACCGAGACGAGCGCGGCGATCAGGCCGTATTCGATGGCGGTGGCGCCGGACTCGTCGTTACGGATTTCTTTGATGTTGCGAATTTTCATGACTTCCTCCTGATGAATGCCTGAATGTTCAAATGCAATCAGTCTTCGAAGAAAATATAAAAGTAAAAAAAGCGTTAAGGCAAAATATTTATTTGCTATTACTTTAGATACACTTTGTTTTTATTTTGTTTTTAATTTATCTAAAATTTTAACTTTTGAAACGCCCGAAAATCCGGGGGTTTTCGGAAAGTAATGGAGGGTTCAGGCAAATGAAGGCCTCATCCGGAGGAGCCCTTTCGCCTTGATATCCTTCGAGACGGCTGCTCCGCAGCCTCCTCAGGTCAAACGCATGCGTTTGAGGCGAAAGGGCGTCTCGAAGGACGAGGCCGCCCCGCCCCGGCATCCGGGCATATAGAAACAAATTTTTCGCCAACGGATGCAAGATTATGGAGGGAAATAGGTGAAATTAAACCTGTAAAATATGATCACGCCTATCCCGCGCGCATCGACCAACATAGAATATTACTTACAATCTTAAATATTTATAACCAACGTCTTAGAAAGTTTATTGAAGATAAACGGGAATAAAATGGCGCGCGGTAAATACCTCTCCCTCGAAGAAGTCCGGAAACTCGGGAAGATCAAGCAGTTTGCGAAAGAGCATCCGTCCAAAGCGGATAGGATGAGTTTGAAAAACTACTAACCAACATGAGCAAACCTAAAAACTCAAAAGAAGCCGATCAAACTTAGCTTCCGGCCAGTGCCGCATGTTCCATGCAGTATTCAAGCCCTCCCAGATAGGAAGAAAGATGTTTGCGCGAAACGTGAATGTGCGTTCCGCGAATTGACCGTTGCAATTACGACCACATGCCCTCGATTGAGTTGGTGTGGCGCTTGCCGTTGACCCACTGCTCCCTGAAGTGATCGACGGTCCCGTGATCGTAGCCAAGGTATACTA
>JBBDTH010000079.1:0-7275 GCA_040904505.1 Rhodospirillales bacterium
TAGAGCCGATTCACATGGTTGTCGGATCGCTATTCGCGATTCCGACTAACCATGATCGGCTCTATGGCTGCAGCGGCAACGTGACTTCGACGATATTCGGTTCGTCTGCGAGGGCATGGTGCGTGAAGCCGAGGCGTTCGGCCAAATCGAGCATGGCCTGATTGTCCTGCAGCACTTGCCCGGTCATGACGCCGGTGCCGCGTTCGCGGCTGTAGGCGATAATTTTTTTCATAAGCGTTTCGCCCAATCCCTGACCTTTGATGTCGGATCGTACGATGATGGCGAATTCGGCGCGTTCATTGTCCGGGTCGGTGATTGTCCGTACGACGCCGAGCGTTTCCCGGCCGCCGTCGTCGCGGGCCGCGCTGGCGATGAAAGCCATTTCCCGGTCGTAGTCGATCTGGGTATAGCGTGCCATTTCCGAGTGCGGCAGTTGGCGAATAAGGTCAAAGAAACGAAATCGGATGTCTTCGGGCGTGAATTTCGAAAACAGGTCGTAATGTTCCGGTTCGTCTTCCGGCCGGATCGGGCGCAGGAGAATTTTGCGGCCCGATTTGAGGGTCGTCCATTCTTCCAATTCTTTCGGATAGGGCCGGATCGATAGCCGGTCGGCGGGCGCTTTTTCCCGGGTCAGCTTTATGCGGGCATCGAGCGCCAGGACGCCCGTCTCGTCGACCAAAAGCGGATTGATATCCATTTCGACGATTGCCGGGATGTCGACGATGAGTTGAGAGACCTGCATCAACATCAGGCACAGGCTATCCATGTGAATGGGCGGACGGTCGCGGTATCCGGGGAACAGTTTCGAAATCCGGGTCCTGAAAACGAGTTCGCGGGCCAGAGTCAGGTTGAGCGGCGGCAACGCGACGGCGCGGTCGCCGATGATTTCCACGGCCGTGCCGCCCTGGCCGAACAACACGACCGGCCCGAAAATCGGATCGGTGGCGATGCCGGCGATGACCTCATAGGCGCCGGGCCGCTCTGCCATTTTTTGGACGGAAAACCCTTCGATGCGGGCATCGGGGACGTGTTCGAGGATCGTCGCCGGCATCGAGCGGGCCGCCGCCAGGACGGCTTCCGCCGATTCGAGAAACAGGTCGACGCCGCCGACGTCGGATTTGTGACTGACGTTGGGCGAGAGGATCTTCAAGGCAACGGGGAAGCCCATCTCGATGGCCTTGATCACTGCCTCTTCGGCGGATGCGACGATATGGGTTTCGACCGTGGGGATGCCGTAGGCGGTCAGGACCGTCTTGCTTTCGGGTTCGCTCAACAGAAGGCGGTTTTCGCGCAGGGCCCCGTCGATCACGCGACGGGCGGCGGCGATGTCGGCGGTGAATTCCCGCGGCGCCGACGGTGGCGTTTCCATCAATTGCTGTTGGTTGCGTTTATAGTTCACCATGTGCAGGAACGCGCCGACCGCCTGTTCGGGCGTGTCGTAAGTGGGCAACCCGGCGCGGGAAAACAGTTGCCGGGCGGCAGACACCGCCTTGCCGCCGACCCAACTGGTCAGGACCGTCGCGGGTTTTTTCCGCACCGTATCGATGACGGCTTGCGCGGCGTCGCTGCTGGAGACGATGGCCGTGGGCGCGTGCATGACGAGCACGGCATCGACCTCGTCGGCGTCGGTGAGGATCGTTAAAGCCTGCGCATAGCGTGTCGCGGGTGCGTCTCCGATGATGTCGACGGGGTTGCCGCGCGGCCAGGTCGCGGGCAGCACGGCGTCGAGGTCTTGCAGGGTTTTCTCGGAGAGCCGGGCGAGAACGCCGCCGTGCCGGACGAGATTGTCGACCGCCAGGACGCCGATCCCGCCGCCGTTGCTGAGAATGGCAAGGCGCTCGCCGTCGAGAGGGCGGGCGCGCGCCAACGTTTCCACGGCGCTGAAAAGGTCTTCGACGGTATCGACCCGAAGCATCCCGGCGCGCCGAATCGCGGCATCGTAAACGTCGTCCGATCCCGCGAGGGCGCCGGTGTGCGAATGCGCGGCCTTGGCGCCTTCGGCGACCCGCCCGGATTTGATCACCAGGACGGGTTTGTTGCGGGCGGCAGCCCGTGCCGCGGACATGAAATCGCGCCGCTCGTGAATGGCTTCGATGTAAAGCAGGATCGAGCGGGTTCCCGGATCGCTGCCCAAATAATTGATCACGTCGCCGAAGTCGACGTCCGCGCTGTCGCCGAGCGAGATAAAATGGGAAAACCCGATATCGTGTTCTTCCGCCCAATCGAGCACCGACGTGCACAGGGCGCCGGATTGGGAGACGAAGGCGATTTTGCCGGGCCGGGCCGAAAGGTGGGCAAAGCTGGCGTTCAGGCCGATTCCGGGGACCAGCAGCCCGAGGCAATTCGGCCCCAGAATTCTCAGGCCCCGGGCCCTTGCGGCCGTCAAGGCGGCGTCGATCAGCGTTTCGCCGTTCGCCGTTTCGTGCCGGGACAAGCCGGCGGTCAGGATCGCGGCGGCGCCGGTGCCGCGGTCGCCGAGTGCTGCGATGATTCCCGGCACGCTCAACGGCGGCGTACACACGACCGCGAGGTCGGGCACGTGGGGCAAGTCGGCGATATCGGTATAGGACAGAACCCCGGCGACGGCTTTCTCGTTCGGGTTGACCGGCATGATCGGCCCCTGGAAGCCGCCGTTGAGGAGGTTATGCATGACCGTCGCGCCGACCGATCTCTCGCGGTTGGAGGCACCGATGACGGCAACCGATTGCGGACGAAACAGTTTGTCGAGGTTGCGGATCGTCATGCGGATATCATAAGCAAACCGTGTTGCGGGTAAATGTCCTCAACCAATTTTGTATTTGTAAGGGTCTCGGCGAAGGTTGAAAGGATGACGCCTATTTCGACGTCATCACCCACACGCCTTTCCAATCCTTGGGCGGGTCGGCCTTGAGGATTTCGCAGCGCTCGATATAGGTTTTGGAAAGCTTGTCGGATTTGTTGGCTTTCAAGGCCTCCTTGAAGGACTTGATGGCCTTGTCCCAATTGCCCGCGGCGTACAGTTTGCGGCCTTCCCGGAAATGATTCACCGTTTCCATCAGGTTGGGGAAGGTTTCGTCGGTGTGGTAATCGAGCACTTCGTACACGCCGACCGGCTTGGTCTTGCCCTTCACGATCACTTCGTCGATGTCTCGGATGCGATACGTGCCCTTGAGCTTCTTGACGGTGTATTCGCTGATCAGGATGTGCGCCGAATACTGTTTGCAGGCGCTTTCGAGGCGGGCCGCCAGGTTCACGCCGTCGCCGATCATGGTGTAGTCCATGCGTTTCGGCGAGCCGATGTTGCCGGCGACGATATTATCGGTATTGAGGCCGATGCCCATGTCGACCGGCAGCTTGCCTTCCTTCACGCGCTGCTTGCTCCATTCGTGCACGGAGGCGATCATGCCGATGGCCGCGCGCACGGCCCGGTCCTCGTCGTCCTCGTGCTGGATGGGAATGCCGAAAGCGGCCATGATCGCGTCGCCGATGAACTTATCCAGCATGCCTTCCTGCTCGGTGATGCGGTCCACCATGATCGTGAAGTATTCGTTGAGCATGGCGACGGTGCCTTGCGCGCCGAGTTCCTCGGTCAGCGTGGTGAAACCGCGCACGTCGGAGAACAGGATCGTCGCTTTCGCGCTCTTGCCGCCGAGGATTTCGTCGCTCGCGCCCTTTTCGCCGAGCAATTGATCGGCGAGGCCCGGGTCCATGTAGCGCGACATGGTCGACTTCATCCGCTTCTCGGTGCTGATGTCCTCGATCATGACCAACTCGCCGAGCTTCTTCTCCTCGGTGCTCACCAGGGGCAGCACGGTCAGGTTGACCGACAGGGTGTCGCGGTCGTCGTCCGGACCGACGGCGATTTCGGCGTCCATCAGGACTTCGGATTCCTGGGTTTCGTCGACTTCCGCGATCTTTTCGCTGATCCAGGCGTTTTCGCCGGTGAAGAACTCGCTTGCCGGCTTGCCGAGGGTGTCCGATTTGGCGACCCGCAGGATACGGTAGCCGGCCTTATTGCAGGTGACGATCTTGCCGTCCTCGTCGGTGGTGATCACGGCGTTCGACATGCTTTCCAGCATGCTTTCGTTGTAGTTCTTCATGTTCTGGACGTCGTCGAACAGCTTGGCGTTTTCGAGGCCGATGGAGACTTGCGCGGTGAACGCGCGCAGGCGCTGTTCGTCCTCGTCCGTGAACGGGCCGCCCGCCTTGTTCAAAACCTGGGTGACGCCGATGACCTTGCCGTTCTTGTTGACCACCGGCACGCACAAAATGGAGCGCGTGAAGAATCCGGTCTTCTTATCGAACGCCGGATTGAAGCGCAGATCGGCGTAGGCGTACGGGATGTTGATGGTTTTGCTCGACGTGAACACCGCGCCGGCGATGCCGAGGTGGTTGGGGAAGCGGATTTGAACCGAATCCAAGCCTTCGCCGACTTGCGACCAGAGTTCGTTGGTTTTCTCGTCGTTCAGGAACAGGGTCGAGCGTTCGGCGCGCAGCATTTTGGTCGCTTCGCCCATGACCTTTTGCAACAGGGACCGCAAATCGATGTCGGAGGTCACGTCGGCCACCACGTCGAGGAACGCCAGTTCCTGCTTGCGGGATTTCTGGATGCGCTCGACGAACTGCGTGCTCTGCAGCGCCACGGCGGCCTGCGTCGTCATGTCCTCGAGCAGCGCCAGGTCTTCCTCGCTGAATCGGTCGCCTTTCTTGTTCAGGCATTGCGCCACGCCGATGATGTCGCCGCGCACGGTTTTGATCGGGGCGCACAGGATGGTTTTGGTGGAAAAGCCGGTCTGCTGGTCGATGGAGCGGTTGAAGCGGGAATCGCGGTAGGCGTTATGGATGATTTCGCCCTTGCCGGTCTGAAACACCGCGCCGGCGATGCCGGTGTTGTTCAGGAACCGGATTTCGCGCCGGGCCGTGCCCTGGGCGACGCGCGAATACAGTTCGTTGGTTTGCGGATCGTTGAGGAACAACGTGCCCCGTTCGGCTTCGGTTTCCTCGGTCGTGATATCGACCAGGGTTTGGAGCACCTCGTCGAGGGTCTCGATGGCCGCCATCTTCTTGGAAACGTTGAGCAGCATTTCGGCCCGGCGCAGGCGCCGTTCCATGCTTTTCGTTTTGTCGGCGGCGGATTGCTTCTTGGCCGCGCGGGGCTTCTTCGCGCCGCGGCGCGCGGGCGCATCGGAGCCTTCATGCGCGTCCTTCGCGCTTAACCGCCGCCCGTTTCCGTTATCCACCGGATTTCTCCATCGCCTCGCGTAGGGTGGAAATCGTTTCCTGCAATTGCGCGACCTCGTCCCGGTGAGCGCGTTCCAGGGTTTGAATCGTATCATCGTGGTTGAATTTGAGCAGGTCAAGCTCGTCCCGAAGGGCGCCGATCGTCTCGCGGAGCTGCGAGGATTCGCTGTTGGCGGCGGAAACCGCGTGCTGGACGGCTTCGTCCTTTTCGAATCGGAGGTCGTCCATCCGGTCGCGCAACGCGGCGGCGGTTTCCTTCAGTTGGGCGATTTCGTCGGCCGAAGCCGTAACCGCCCTTTGAACGGCTTCGTCCTTCTCGAAGCGGAGGTTTTCCATTTCCTCGCGCAAGGCCGAAATCGTTTCCTTGAGCTGGACGACTTCGTTGTGCACGTCGGTCGTGGCCTTTTGGAAGCTTTCCTGGCTGTCGAAGCGCTGTTGCTCGAGCTCCTCGCGCAGCGCGCCGACGGTATCCTTCAGATGCCGGATTTCCAGTTGCGCGTGATGGAGCGGATCGGTCTCGTCGTCCGGCGCTGGGGGTTGGATTTGGGCTCGGGCTGCCATGCGTTCGCTCGTATCGGTTGTCGTCGCGCCGTATAACGCCGGTTGACGTGCGGGCCACCTTAGCATGGCTCCGGGCCTCATGCATCGCCGAGGTTTATTGCCCAAGGTCTAGGATTAAATGGTGAAAAATCCCTCGAGTAAAGGACTTTATACCTAATTATATACTTGACGAAAGCAGCGCCGGACAGGATTTTTGCCGAGGCTGCCGTCAGGTCCACCCGGAAGAAAACCAACGACGAGGAGATAGTCGCCGCCAAGACCGCGCCGATCTGGCCTTGAAAGGCATCGAGGGCAAGCGTTTGACCTGTCGGCGGGCTGGTAACCGGGCGAACGTCTAAGCCAAGGCTGACTCGCAAGCAATTTAACGTTTTATTGCGGCTGATTTGTCAAAATTTTAATGACTCACGATAGGCTATCGTGGAATAATTCTTCCCTAAGTAAGGGAGGAAGAGATGGCGCTTTTTGTGATTTCCTATGATCTTATAAAACGTAAGGACTACCAAACCCTTTGGGACGAACTAGATAGGCTTAATGGGCAAAAGGCTCTTAATTCATTTTACCTAATAAATCTAAACAGCACAGCCGCTCAAGTGCGGGATCACTTCAAGGATTTTATTGATGATGATGATCGCCTAATTGTTGTTGAGTTTTCTAAAGAGCCAAAGTTCACAAAAGCCCTTAAAGGGACAACGAAGTGGATTGAGGAAAACGTGTGATTCCAACATTGTCTTCGTCTGTATTCAGCCGTGAACCAAGCCAGACACCATCAATTTGAATGCTTTTCCTTAGAATGCTAGCAAATATGTGAATCAAAAAAGTTTGCATCAGTTGTCTCCATTAAAAAACCTGGCTATTTGCCGGGTTCCGTGGTCGTCTTGGGTTTCTTTTTGGCTTTCTTCTTATGAGGCTTCGGCGGCGAATTAAGCATCCGCCAGATCACTTCTTCAGGGGGATTTTCTTGATCTTTCTTGGGGGGTTTTGTCATGACAAATCCAATTCTGAGCACTAAAGACCCTGACCCACAAATTTATCAACGTATAGGCAAAATTGCCGCCGAGTGGTCTTGGGTCGAAATGCTATTAAGCGAGATGTTAGCGCATTTCTGCCGCGCAGGCCCAGTTATGTATGTGGTAACCCAGCGTATCGCCACAACCACAATCACAGGGTCGCTACGAACGCTCGCGGACATTCAAGTCAAAGACTCTGATGCGGTGAAAGCTATTTTGGACCTGCTTGCAGAGGTCGATATCGCAAGGGCGGAAAGAAACGTCATCGTCCACGGCGCGTGGCGCGCCGCCGCCGAGCCCGGATTCGCGTGGGTCCAAACGTTCAAATGGAGCCGCCAAGAAGTCGTGCGCGATGAGCTTTGGTCCACGTCTGACCTTGACGCGGTTGCGGACTATATCAATTGAGGTGGTCCCAGAAATTCGGACAGGGGATTAAGGTGTATTCCACCGGCTAACGGAGGAATACGACATGACGAAGCGACGGAAG
>JBBDTH010000080.1:0-7225 GCA_040904505.1 Rhodospirillales bacterium
GAACAGCGCGACCTTGGCGCCGGGCGGCACGTTCATCTCGGCGCGCACGGCGCGGATGTCGGAAATCAGGCGCACCACGAAATCCATCTCCGCCATCGCCGCAGGATCGAGCAAGGAGTCCGCGAACGCGGGCCACGGCTCGACGATCAGCAGGCTCGCGCGCGAGTCGGCCAGTTGTGCCCATAGCTCCTCGGTGACGTACGGCATCATCGGATGCAGGAGCTTGAGGATCTGATCGAGCGCCCAGGCGGTCGCCGCGCGGGTCTCATGAATCGCGGCCTCGTCGTCGGCGTCGAAAATGGGTTTCGTGAATTCGAGATACCAATCGCAGAACGTGCCCCAGGTAAATTGGTACAGCGCGTTCGCCGCCTCGTTGAACCGGTAGGCCTCGATGGCCCGGGTCGCTTCGCGCGCGGCCTCGAACACCTTGCCGACGATCCACTTGTTGACCGTCAGCGTGCACGCCGCCGGATCGAAGCCGGTTTCGGCCTTGCAGCCGTTCATCTGGGTAAAGCGCGCCGCGTTCCAGAGTTTCGTCGTGAAATTGCGATAACCCTCGACGCGCGATTCCGCGAGCTTGATGTCGCGCCCCTGCGCCGCCAGCGCGGCCAAGGTGAAGCGCAGCGAGTCGGCACCGTAGCGGTCGATCAGGTCCAACGGGTCGATCACGTTGCCCTTGGATTTGGACATCTTCTGGCCCTGCTCGTCGCGCACGAGCGCGTGGATGTAGACGGTGCGGAACGGCACGTCACCCATGAAGTGCAGGCCCGCCATCATCATGCGCGCGACCCAGAAGAAGATGATGTCGAAGCCGGTGACGAGTACGTCGGTCGGGTAATAGCGCTTGAGCTCTTCCGTCTGTTCGGGCCAGCCGAGGGTCGAGAACGGCCACAGTTGCGACGAGAACCAGGTATCCAAAACGTCCGGATCGCGGGTCAGTTCGACCGATTTGCCGTAATGCTGCTCGGCGGCGGCGCGCGCCGCGTCCTCGGTGTAGTCGACGAAAAACGCACCGTCCGGCCCGTACCACGCCGGAATTTGATGGCCCCACCAGAGCTGGCGCGAGATGCACCAGGGCAGGATGTTGCGCATCCACTCGAAGTACGTGTTCTCCCAGTGCTTGGGCACGAACACGGTCTTGCCGGTCTCCACCGCCTCGATGGCGGGCTTGGCGAGGGTTTTCGCGTCCACGTACCACTGATCGGTCAGCCACGGCTCGACGATGACACCCGAGCGGTCACCGTACGGCAGGGTCATGTCGTTATCCTCGACCTTTTCGAACAGGCCGAGGGAGTCCATCTCCGAGACGATTTTTTTGCGCGCCTCGAAGCGGTCCATACCGCGATACGCTTCGGGCGCGTTTTCGTTCAGCTTGGCGTCGCGGTCGAAGATATTGATCATCTTGAGATCGTGGCGGCGGCCGACCTCGAAGTCGTTGAAGTCGTGCGCAGGCGTGATCTTGACGGCACCCGTGCCCTTCTCGGGATCGGCGTACTCGTCGGCAATAATCGGGATTAAGCGACCGACTAATGGCAGCTTCACCTTTTTCCCGACGAGATCCCTGTACCGTTCGTCGTCCGGATGCACGGCGACGGCGGTATCGCCCAGCATGGTCTCGGGCCGGGTGGTGGCGACGACGAGGTATTTTCCTTCTTGCCCCTCCACCGGATAGCGGAAGTGCCACATCTGGCCTTTCGACTCGCGCTGCTCGACCTCCAAATCCGAAATCGCGGTGTGCAGCTTCGGGTCCCAGTTGACCAGGCGCTTGTCCTTGTAGATCAGGCCTTGCTTGTAAAGGTCGACGAAGACCTTGTTGACCGCCTCGCACAGGCCGTCGTCCATGGTGAAGCGCTCGCGGCTCCAATCCAAGGACGCGCCGAGGCGGCGCAACTGCTTGTTGATGGTGCCGCCGGACTCGGCCTTCCAGTCCCAGACCTTCTCGACGAATTTCTCGCGGCCCAGATCGTGCCGCGTGACGCCCTGCTCGGCGAGTTGACGCTCGACCACCATTTGCGTCGCGATGCCGGCATGATCGGCGCCCGACTGCCACAGCGTGTCGCGCCCGTTCATGCGGTGATAGCGGATCAGGATATCCTGGATGGTAAACGTGAGCGCGTGGCCCATGTGCAGGCTGCCGGTCACGTTCGGCGGCGGGATCATGATGCAATAGGGCCGCGCGTTCGAGGTCACGTCGGCGCCGAACGCGCCGCTCGCTTCCCAGGCATCGTAAATGCGCTGCTCGACCTCTTGCGGCCTATAGGTTTTGTCCAGCATCGGCGAACCGATCGATCCGAAAACGAGTTACAGAAACGGAAGGTGAGCTACCATGCGGGGCAGCCCAGGACAAGACCAAGGAGACCTTAATCGTATCTCAGTTTGCCTCATCCTGAGGGACCCTTTGCCTCTCCATCCTTCGAGACAGGCGCTACCGCGCCTTCCTCAGGATGAGGCAAAGGGGCGTCTCGAAGGATAAAGAGGCAAACTGTGGCACTACCGAGGTCTTCGAATGGGACGATCAGTCGTCCAGGCGCTCGGCCCGGTTGATCATGAGGTCGATCTCCTTCTTGACCAACCGTTCGATCAAGTAAGGCAGGTTGCGGTCGAGCCATTCCTTGAGGAGAGGACGCATCATCTCGCGCACCATTCCCTCCAAGGTGACCTGGGAGCTGCCGAGCGACATATCCCGGCGGTTGAGGATCTGGCGGGCCAATTCGGACAGGACATCGGACGTGATCTGGGCGGCCTGGTTGGACACCAGATTATCCGACGGGGCCTGCATGGCAGCGGTCAATTCCAACACATCGGCCATGGCCGCCATGGGCTGCTGTGCGGGCGCCGGTTCGGGACGGGGTTCGGGACGGGGTTCGGGCCGCGCGATGGGCGGTGGCGGCGACATTACGACAGGTTCCGGTTCCGGTTCCGGTTCCGGCTCGGGCTCGGGTTCCGGTTCGGGCTCCGATACAGGCGTGGGCTCGGGGAACGGTTCCGGTTCGGGCTCCGCATCTTCCATCGCGATTTCAGGCTCGGGCTCGGGTCTTGGCGCCGGTTTAGGGGCCGGCTTGGGCGCAGGCTCCGGCGCGGCCGCGGCCGGCTTTTCGGCTTTGACGGCCTCCTCCTGTTCTTCCTCGGACAGAATCTTACGAATGGAGGCGAGAATATCCTCCATTGAAGGTTCAGCATCGCCGCCTTGTTGTTTGTCGTCTTCTGCCATTAAAAAAACCACCCGCCGCCGCGGAAATATATCCGAATCGCTATCGTTACGGTCCTATGAAAAGATTAACAAATATTGACGCCATCCCGAAATATTTTGTTTTCCGCGTTGGATAGCCCCACATTTTGTGATTGAAGGCCTGCTCCACGCGTCAATCCCGTCTCGGCGATTCTCCGATTGGCCCCGATTGGCCCCGATTGGCCTGGGAGGGTCCGCCACCGGAACGGCCCGTGAATGCCCCGTGGGGATGCGCCCCCGCGCAATCAACCGCTATTTTCGCTTCTCGGGCCCGTCATTGTCGAACCAGTTGGCGTCCTCGCCGCCGGTGCTCGACGAACCGAACCATTTGCCGCGGACCTCTTGATAATGCTCGGTCGGGTCGTAGGGCGTAACCTTCAAATTCAAGTCCCTGGCCGTCAATTGGCCGACCGCCGACCGCAGATCGAAAATCGCGACGATCACGTCGCGCTTGGCGCGCACCAAACTCACGCGGGAATTCAGCAATTCCTGTTCGGCATCGAGAACGTCCAACACCGTGCGCGAACCGACCTGGTTTTCCCGCCGGACCCCATCGAGCGCGATTTGGTTGGCATTGACCTGCGACTCGAAGGACTTAACCCGGGCCCGGGTCGTCATCAGGGTATCCCAGGCTTTCGACGCGGCCTCGATAGCAGCGCGGCGGACTTGCTCGATCAGGATACGGTTTTGGCTCGCCAACTGCTTGGCGGCCCGAATCCGGGAATACACGCTGCCCGACTGATAAAGCGGCATGCTCAATTCGGCGCCCACCGTCCGTTCGGCCCGGCGGCTCAAGTTGCCGTTGCTTTCCTCCCGATAGGCCGAAGATCCGAAGAGGTTAATCGTCGGCAGCAGTTCGCCCCGGATTTCGGCAATATTATCCCGAGCGGAGCGGTCATTATAAAGTGCTTCCAAAACATCGGGGTGGTCATCCCGGGCCAGTTCCATCGCTTGGGCCTTGGACTCCGGCAACTTCTCGCTTAAATCCGCCGCAACCGGCGGGATCAACTTTTCCGGATACGATCCGACAACCGTTTTGTAAGCCGCCCGGGCCGTCTCCAAGTTGCCCTCGGCCTGAATCCGGTCGGCATTCGAACCGGCCAGCCGCGCTTCGGATTGGCTGACGTCGGTGCGCGTTACCTCGCCGACCTGAAAGCGATCATGGGTCGCCTCCAACTGGCGGCGCAGCACCTGCTCGTTGTTGATATTCAATTCCAGAACCGCCTGGTCGCGGACCACATCCATATAATGCGACGCGGCGGTTTGCAAAATCGCCTGCTCGACGGACAACAGTCTCGCGCGCGCCGCTCGCACGGCGTTTTCGGCCTTGCGGGTCGCGGCCAGGGTACGAAAACCGCGGAACAGCGGCTGCTCGAGTTCGAGCGCAACCCCACGCGGCGTTCGAATTTGCTCTTTTCCGGTCGAGGCTTCTCCGGGCCGGACACTCGCGAACGTATCCTGGCGGGAAATATTGCCGCTTGCCGTGAGCGAGGGCCGCCAATTCGACATCGCCTGCGGCACGCCTTCGTCGGTGGCCCGGACGCCGGCCCGTTCGGCTTGCAATGTCGGGTTGTTGGTATAGGCCTTGGACAAGGCTTCCTTGATATCTTCCGCTTCGGCCGGAGCAACCGTCGCCAGGAGACACGGCAATGCCGCAAAAGCGCCTAAGATAAACCGACCGACGAGGGCCATGCGCGCGAACGAGTTGTACATGATCGGATGGTGTCTCCCCATGAAGACGCTTTGAAGGCGGCGAAACTCGGGTAATGGACCAGATGACATTTATAAGGTCAACAATATCATAAGGATATCGATTTCAAGTTTCCGTGCCGAACGAAAAGGCCCGGAAAAGCGGGCTAAAACACGAAAGCCGGCGCGAATTCCAAACCGGGCAAAAACGGCGTGCCCGCATCGAACAATTCACGGGCGGATAAAACGCCGCGATGATTCGTCATTAACATTGCCCGGCCGACGCCGTTCTTTTTGACGACCGCAACCAGCCTGCCGCCCTCGTCCAGCTGCCCGGAAATCGATTTCGGAACTTCCGAGACGGCGCCGCCGAAAAAAATCACGTCGTAGGGAGCCTGCTTCGCGTATCCGTCCTGCAGAGAGCCCTCGACGACGGCAACCGTGTCGATTTCCAGGGCGCTTAACGTGTTGGCCGCCCGGGACGCCAATGCCGGATCGCTTTCCAACGCGACGACCGTATTGACGAGCGACGCCATGACGGCGGCGGCATAGCCCGTTCCGCACCCGATATCGAGCGCGACATCGGTATCCTTGATCTCGGCCGCCTGCAGAAGCCGCGCCAGGACCATCGGTTCCATTAAAAACCGGCCGGGCGCGATTTCGATATCCTCATCGATATAGGCGATCCCTTTCAGTCCTTCCGGCACGAAGGCTTCGCGCGGCAATCGGCCCATGACTTCGATGATGAACGGATCGGTAACCCGGTTCGTGCGGATTTGATTTTCGATCATGTTCAGGCGGGCTTCGGCGTAATCCATTGCCATTCACTCCACGGCTTCGAACCCACCGGCTATATACGCGGATCGGCCCCTAAAAACAACGCCGGCGAGCCCGGCCGGCACCGCTTTCCGTCCGCGCCGGGAACGGCCCCGGAACCCGCGCGGCCCGGCCCGGCCCGGCGCCTGATGAAATCTTGACCGGGACCGGGGGGTGGGTTAAAGGTCCGGGTTCCTACGGGGTCCCGGGTTATCCCGGGCGCGGTGGCGGAGTGGCTACGCAGCGGCCTGCAAAGCCGTGTACGCCGGTTCGATTCCGGCCCGCGCCTCCATTCTAATCCGGCGTAGCTCAGTTGGTAGAGCAAGCGACTGTTAATCGCTGGGTCACAGGTTCGAGTCCTGTCGCCGGAGCCAATTCTCAGAAAGGCCGTTGGAGACATCTCCAGCGGCCTTTAACTTTTTGCTTCGATTGCCGTGGTTTCTGCAATCAAGTCAAATGGTTGCCGCAATGTGACGGTCAGCTCACCGTCGCGCCGGGACGCGTTCGAAACTAGAAAATTATCGCCGTTTTGCACGGGAATCCTGCTTTTCGAAAAGCCGCCGGGCATTCTACGCCGGTTCGATAATCCTCCCGATTGCAATATATCAGAGCGGACCAATTCAGCGGGGGAGGATCGGAACTTCAAGTAAATTCGATTGATACGATATGGATTTCCTGTCACCGTCTGCGCGGTTCCAGCATGTGTCTGGAGCATCCCAACCGAGGTAATATCACCCATGTTTAAACTTATTGTAGCGACTTTCCTAGTTGTTGCATTCGCCACAGGTGCGGTTTCCACTGGTGCTTATGCGCAAACCGGTTATTCGAATACCAAGAAACCGACACCCAAACAGAAAATCCAACAAGTATTACCGGCCCAGCCACCGAAAGTTTCAACCGGCACGAAGCCGAGTATGGTCGGTGTGCCGACGCAAGAGTTCAAGCCTCGCCCGCCTAAAATGAAAACGATTGTCGTGCCGTCGCCGAAGTAACCGCCTTCGGTTTAAGGCAAACAAATGAGAAAACCATGAACAAGCTGTTCGCATTGACATCGGTGGTTGCATTGTGTGCCGCCCCGAAACTCAGCACGGCCACGCCGATAGACGGGGCCGCGCATCTTTTTTCCCAAGGAGAAGGTCGAAGTGTAACGTTGCAATTGGCACAAGCTCAAGCGCCGGGCCGCCCGACCACGCCGAAAGAGAAGAAAAAGGCGGCCCCTAAGAAGCCGAACAAAGACCCGCTCGTGAAACGACCGCCACCGTCGCCGGGAAAGCCTAATTTTCCGGAGCGGCCCGCGAACAAACCACCGCTCAAAAACCCGCTGCACAAATAACCGGCGGCTTACGGATTCGGGCCCTGTCGCCCTAGGCGCATGGTTCTCTAGGCTTCCACGAAGGGGAGAAAACAAGGGGTCAGCGGGCAATCGCTGGCCCCTTTGTCTTGCGGGTGTCTTGCGGGTATTTTGCGGACAAAAAAACGTCGATAACCGGA
>JBBDTH010000081.1:0-7202 GCA_040904505.1 Rhodospirillales bacterium
CGACGGCCATAAGATGATGCAACAGGGCAAGGGGCGTAAGGCGCTGTTGATGGCCCTTTATGCCTCCGTCACGGCCGATTTCCTGAGCGACGTGATCACGATACTGATCGCGCCGTTGCTGGCGTTGGTCGCCTTGAAGTTCGGCCCGTCCGAACGGTTCTGGCTCATGGTGTTGGCCGTATGCCTGTTGGGTGCCTTGAGCGGCTCTCACATGGCCAAGGGTATGTTGAGCGCGGCCATCGGTCTTTTCGTCGGTACCATCGGTTCCGACCCGATCAGCTCCGTTACGCGCAATACGTTCGGGCAATGGTGGTTGGGGGACGGAATTCATCTGATTCCCCTGGTGATCGGCATTTTCGCCATGGGCGCGATGCTCGAGAAGGCCGTCGAACTGATGCGCGAGGGCCGAAGACCGAAGGAGCTCGGCGGCTCCTTGAAGGATATTCTCAGCGTCGGCGGCGAGGGCTTGACCTGGAAAGAATATCTAAGCTGCTGGCGGGAAATGGGCATCGGCTTGGGCCTCGGAACGTTCGTCGGCATGTTGCCCGGCCTCGGCT
Organism: Rhodospirillales bacterium; assembly: GCA_040904505.1. Taxonomy (GTDB): domain Bacteria; phylum Pseudomonadota; class Alphaproteobacteria; order Rhodospirillales; family CALINB01; genus CALINB01. Next base: position 558 of record JBBDTH010000081.1, read on the forward strand.
CGACCGTCGGCGCGTTTCTTGCGTATAGCGTCGCCAAGCAGTCGTTCCCGGAAAAGAAAATCGGAACCGGCCGGCTTGAGGGCATTGCGGCCGCCGAGTCCGGCAACAACGCCACCGTCGGCCCGACGCTGATTCCGCTGTTGGCGTTCGGGATTCCCGGCAGCGCGGTGGCGGCTCTGATCGGCGCCGCGCTGATGCTGCAGGGCGCGACGCCGGGCCCGCGCATGTTCGAGCTGTTCCCGACCGTCGTTTACTCGCTGTTCATCATCCTGTTGGTCGGCAATATCTTCAATCTCGGGATCGGGCGTATCTTCGCGTTCGTTTACGCCAAGCTCGGCGAATTGCCGACGCAGCTTTTGGTGCCGCTCGTCATGCTGATGGCGGTGATCGGATCGTATTCGCACGACAATAACCCTTACGATGTTCTGGTCATGCTGTTCTTCGGTGTGATGGGGTATTTCATGCGGGTCTACAAGGTGCCCGAAGCGCCGATGGTCATTACCTTCCTGCTGGCGCCCCAAGCCGAGGAGAATATCCGGCGCGGCCTGCTCATCAATGAGGGCAATTGGATTCCGGCGCTTTTCAACAGCCCGCTGGCGATCGGGCTGGCGATCTCCGTGGTGATCTTGACGTATATTTCCTCGCGCATGCGGATATCCGAACGCATGGCGGAAATTGCGGAATCGGAAAGGGAGAAGGCGGAGGCGAAGCCGTGATCCGCGCACAAGCATAAGGAAGATACGATCCTTCATGAGGGCGCTCGCGGCGGGAAACCGTCCGGGCGCCCTTGGCCGTTAATAAGGCGGGCAGGCTAATTAAAGCGGAAAGGGACGCGGGACCCGCACCGGCGAAGGGCCAGCACTGCGGACAACCCCGGTGACGACCATGGCAAATCGTCAATCGCCGCTCCTGCGCAGGGAGATGCGCAGGGTTTGGCGTGCGGGTCCCGTTTTCCTGCGGCGCATTCCAAGCGCCGGTTCATCGTGCGGCCGGTTCGCGCGCGGTCGCGTTACTTCGTCAATATCAGTTTTCCGTTGGCCGTGAGTCTCAGCCGGTATTGCTCCTTGCCGTGGATGATGAAGATCTCTTTCGTGCCGCCTAACAGCGCCTCGCTTTTGATCGACGGCACGGCTGCCGGTTGTGCGGCCGGGACATTTTCCGAATAGCGTGCCTTGATCGGATTTTGTCGCATCGGCCGTGCCGCCCAGAGTTAATAATGATTATCAATATCAATTGATAGAGAGGGCGGCGCCCCGTGTCAAGAGCCGAAACGATGCGGAGAAGGGGCATGATCCGGAGGGATCAGTGTGCGAACGCGCGTTGACGCCAAGGAATGATAAAGACCAGCGAGATTAAAGCGCCAAACACGGCGATCGGCCAGAATTCACCGACACCGTCGAAGCCTCGTACGATATCGATGCTGAAACCCAATAAGGGGGCTATCGCCATGGTCGCAAGACTTTGGGCCTGGGATTGAATGGACAACAATGTCGCGCCCTTTCTCTCGTCGCCATGAGCGTCGATTCTACTGATGAAAATAGGCCGCCAGACGTTTTGCAGGAGATGCATGAAAACGAGGCCGAAGATCATCAACCAAAAGACATTGAAGTAAAAAGCGGGCACCAGACTCACGAACAAGCCGAAAACGATGTACCACATGATTTTCGCCGCTTTTTCCTCGACTCCGGCCCAACCGGCCAACATGTGTGACTGTCGGCTCGCGACGGCGGACCCCAGATAAATCAAAACATATATGGGGCCGATGAGAATTACGGACTTTTGAGTATCGCTCAATTGGAAATCGGCAAAAATCAGGATCGCGAGGGGAAGGGCCGCCATTTTCAGGATCGGTTGCAAATAGTCCTTCATGGCCTTGAAGAAGCCTTCGAAGCTCATCGATTCCAGGATCAATTCCCGAAAATCGGGTTTTACCAGCGCAATCCGGCACGATTCGATCAGGTGTCCGAGTATTTCCCGGCTGCCGGGATTCTCGGGCCGGCCGTCGCCGTCCAACGCGGGCGGGTAGGTGCCGACGTTGATCATGTTGAGGAGGAACGGAATGATGGAAAAATAGAAAATCCAAATGTAATTGTCGGAATAAAACACGAAAAGGCAGGCCAATACGACCGATAATGCCGAGCCGATTTGGCTCCACGAGCGCGTAAAGCCATAGACCTTTGTCCGCTCGTCGGTCCGCCCCTGTATGCGCAAGTAGGTAAAGATCAGGGCCTTGTGCGTGCCTGACCGGAAGGCGTCGCCTAAGGCAAAGAAGCACATCGCGAGCAATAAAATCAGAAATACGAAGAAATTATCCGAGGTCTCACCGGTATAAAATCCGACCGTGCCCATAATCGCGAAACTTATGGAGTAGCTCGCGAAACTGAACAAAAGAGATTTGCGCCGTCCCAATAAATCGGCGATGGCACCGGACGGTATCTCGAAAATATTATTCAGCAGCTCGCGAAAACCGATCAATAATCCGATCAGCGTGAAGCTCAGGCCCATTTGCAGGAAGGCCAAAAGAATAAACGGCGCGAAGTATTGCTGGTTTTTTAGAAAACCGTACAAACTGAAATGAAAGATCATGCTATCGGTCATGGGAAACCGGCCTGCTCCGACGTCGCCATTCGATTTTAATAGGCATTCTCAACTTATGCGTGAAAAAGTGTCGAATAGTACCGCTTTCCGACAACCGACGGAAACGCGAATTCGTTTGATGCCGAAAGCGAACGGCTTTGCCGACAACGAACGGCTGCGCCGATAACGGACCGCAAACATGATGGCGTCGGAACGGTTCATGCGGTGCTGCGAATAACTCTCGATGCGAAAACCGATTTTCGACGGCCGTAGGTGCGGATAACACATCGGCGGAACGAAACCGCCGCGGCTTCAAGCCGCAAAACGGTTTCTTAACGCACCCGGCGCCCGCGTCAATCCGCGGTTACGCGAGCTTTTAGCGTATCTGTTGAATATGCTCTCAGGCCGCTTTCCGCAAAGCGTTAAGCTGGCGCGCGATGAAGGCCTTGAGCATCTCGTGCGCGCGGTCGGTATCCGGTCCGGAATCGAGTACCCACAAGTGGCCGCAGCCCTCGAAGACCTCGCATTCGCACTCGCCGCCGGCGGCACGGTAGGCTTCGGCGAATTTCTTCTGAAACGCCGGCAGGACGTTGCTGTCTTCCCCGCCCTGCATGACCAGCAGCGGCGGCAGTTCGACCGGCTCTTTGCGATCGAGGATCATCTGCGGGTTGCCTTCGACGATACTGCCGAAGGGATTGAAATATACATGGTGACGGTCCACCATTTTCTGGTTCCGCTTGGCCACCGCGTTGTTATAGCGCGCCACGGGATCGCTGATCGGCGAGCGCGTGGCCACGTAGTTAACGCGCGCGTCGATTTCCGGGTGTCCCTCCAACGGGATCGCATTGTAGCGCGGGTCTTCCGGCCGCATGCCGAGCAACATCGCGACGTGGCCGCCGCTGGAACTGCCGAGCACGCCGATCGTGGACGGATCGCCTTTCCAGCCGGGCGCTTTCATCTTCAGCCAGCGAATGCCGTAGTTCGCGTCTTGCACCGAGGCCGGATACCCCAGTTCGCCGCCCCAGCGCAGATCGATGGACACGGTCAAGATTCCGCTGCGCGCCATGGCTTCGGCCATTGCCGTATTCGCCAGACGATCCTTGAACATCCAGGCACCGCCGTGCAGATCGAGCAGCACCGGGAACGGTCCGTCGCCGACCGGCTGACAGATCCGGGCGAGCAGCATGCGCGTGGGAACCTGCCTGAAATCCTCTTCCCAAATCTTGATCTCGTAATTCGCGTTCGGATCGTAGTTAACTGTCATCGGGTCTGTTCCTCATCGTCACTGGCGTTTGGGTTGCCTACAGGTTTTGGATTGGATTTGTGGGCGCCGGGTGCGCCTGAATTTTCGAGGCTCTCCGAGTTCCGCGGGCATGGCGTACCGATCAGACGTCGGTTAACCAGATCAATACTGCACTTAAAGTAATCCGGTGCGTCGGATAGTTAAGTTCTTCCCGCCGGACGGAAGCGCCTCTCCTTTATCCGATGTTCCCCGGATAACCGTCAATTCAAGGAAAATCGTAAACGAATTCCGCCACCGATGTAAGGAGTATCGCAAGGAATAATGCTCCGTGGGGCAGTGTCGGAGTACATCAAATGGTTCTTATATAAAACTCATCTCATATATAACCGGCGGTCGGGAAACTCGGGCCGCGAGTCGACGCCATGCGGCGAGGACGGCCGATCGTTTTCATAAGCGAGCGCGGCGTTCGAGGGTGTCACCTATGTCTTAGGTATAGACAATCTTCGTAGTGGCGGAGGGGGAGGGAATATCTCTCCCCAATAAAAACAAAGCCTTCCACTGGCAAACCCTGCATTCTCATTCTAAGGGATTCCATAGGGTTCTGCCGAAATTGGCAAACCCATTTCACAAAATTTTAAAAATCTCTGGCAGCCTAAGCGATACCTGCCAGAGGCAATCGGCAGTCTTAAGCGGATGCCCTGCCGACGTCCCTGAATTATGTATCGAGGCCGATGCAATTGGTTGGGCGCATATGATCCGTTCACGGTGGGCCGCTCCCGAAGGTTTTATGCCAAAGCGGTCTGTTCGCCTTCACGATCTTCACCTAGCAGGCTTAAACGCCACGGCGTGCCTCGTTAGGGCTTCCGAGCGCTCGAATGATGATGGTAATAGCTGAGAGGTAGCTGGTCCGGCGCCTTCGGGCGCGTATCCCCCTAATTATGCTGCAAACCCATAGAAGGGACGTCCCTGGTAAGGGCTTTGATGATGCAGCGGGAGCGTGTGTGGCTACACAATAAACAAGCAGACCAAGTATAGAGGCGATTAAATTACTTACTCTCTCAGGGGCTTCCCTATGAAGCCTGCAACTCTCTGAATAGAGGGGGAAGGGAGGGTAGCGGAAGGCGGAGTGTGTCTGCAATCAACCTATTATGGATTTAGGTGATTCGTAACAGAAGAATAAAGAAACTCCCATTAAGGAAACGTCAATTGGCGCATCTTTACTTTCATCTATGCAAGGGGGCGACAGGCTCAAGTCAGCCTGTTACCCTGAGTCAAGGAGTGAGTAATGGGAAAATCACTGATGCCCATACCGGACTTGCAAGCCATTGATCTGCCCGGCGGGGCTATTTCCTATCGCGAAGCGGGTAACGGTCCACCGTTGATGCTCCTGCACGGCATCAATATTCATTCCGGCATCTGGATGCATCAGTTCGAACATTTCGCAGAACAATATCGCGTCATCGCGTGGGACGCACCCAGCTACGGCAGCTCGGCGCCGCGCCTCACGGAATCCGATACCGACGTCGGTCTCTACGCAAGCGCCTTGAAGGATTTTCTCGATGCCTTGGGCGTCGAGAAAGTCATCATGCTCGGTCATTCTTTAGGGGGTGTGATAGCAACCCGATTCGCTGGCGATCACCCGGAGCGCCTCGCCGCGTTGGTGTTGTCGTGTACCCATCCGGGCGCCGCTAAACCGAAAGGCGAACCGCTCCATGAGAAGTACCAACAACGCATCGCAGAACGAACGCAATACGATCCGCTCGAATACGGCCGCCTGCAAGCAACCAAGATGACGACGGGCGACACGCCGCCGGACCTGATCGAAAAGATCGCGACGATTGTCGCCGAAACTTGCGCCACACATTTTCCGCTGAACGCGCGCATGAGCCAGGAAGCGGACAATCGCGCCGGCCTCGCGAACTACACCGGGCCGGTTCTGATCATCAACGGCGGCCGCGACCGGCTCGGACCGTCGGACGGCCACAAGAGGCTCATCGCGGCCCTGCCGCACGCTCACCGAATTGTGTTCGATCATCTCGGCCATTCTCCTTACCTCGAAGACCCGCAGACCTATAATGAATCGTTGGATGAATTCTTCGCGATGCCGTCATGATCCGCTTTTCGATTCCATTTCTGATAACCGTGTTCATCGCCACGAACCTAACCGCGCCCTACGAGCACGAGGCGGCTCGTCATCTGTAGTAAACGCTGCCGTTCCGTTTCAGAGGCGTACACCGCTTGATCATTGGCAAATCCCGGGATAGGCACTGCGGCGTCAAGACGCGGCAGTACTTGTTCAGACTCATCGAGTCCCTTTTCAATAATACACAGGAAGTCTGCTGGCGAAATTAGCCTAACGGCAGATTGGGTGCGCCCCGACAGCCGACCGTCTTCGTTAAGCAACCCGCGTTCGATCGGGCCATTTTGATCATTGAATGGAACCGGGAGGGCGAAGTCGAGATAGCTCCCTGGTTCAATGATAGCCAAGAACATGTCGGATGCTTTGGGGTCGGGAATAATCTTCTGGACACGCGCTATAGCAAAATAGCCGCGCGAATTGCGAACTTTCTTGGGTTCCAAATAAACGATCCAGTCGTCAGTCGCGTTTCGCGCCCTGCCGAGGTATTGTTTTGGAAACTGGTATTGCTCTGCCGGACTGTCGTCGTAGACTGAATCCGGACGAAGCATGAATACGCAATAACCCATTCGGTGAAGTTAGCCGACGATCATGCTTCTGCCAATCACTGCTTGGTTGACGGTCGTGATGCTGGTCCGCCTGACCCCTGATGCGAAACTATTAGGAATTCGTGTCTTTTGGCGGAGGG
>JBBDTH010000082.1:0-29317 GCA_040904505.1 Rhodospirillales bacterium
TCGAAGCGTCGCCGGGTCTTGCGTGGGGCCGCAAGCCCTAGATCGAATCATGATTTATCGGAAACATTCCTTGGTTCCGATAAATCATGTGAATTCGATCTACATCAATAATTTAGAGCAGATTCACATGGTTGTCGGATCGCCGCTTCCGATCATTTTCCAACCATTTGGCATGGGCCAAAATTGCCAATCATTTGGCATGGGCCAAAATGGCGATTCCGACGAACCATGATCTGCTCTAGGGTCTTTTAATCCACCGTTCTTTAGGCTCGCAGCGATATAGGCTTTGGGAATCATCCCCGCGAATCAAAAAATAATCCGTGTAAGGACCGGGGCAGGGTTTGCCGGTGAGTTTTTCGAGCACCGGCAGAATCCAATCGTCCGTGATGCCGGGCCAGACGATTCTGGCTTCGCGAAGGGCGTTCGCCGCTTTATTTGCGGTCGTTTTGTTCATCCATGTATTTTTACTTTCCGCCCCCCAACTGTGGCCCCAGATAAGATGAAAGGCCCGTAACGGCGGTTGCGGGCGATCGGTAATGCTGTGGTACCGGGCGACGGCATGGCCGTAACCCTCCGATCCTTGCAGGACGATCCTGACGGTCGGGCTCGAAAGATTTTCTGCCTCTATGAATCGAATCAGCGCCTTTGTTTCACGGGCATAGCGAATGGCGTCGTTGCGGAAATTTTCCGTTTCATTGGAACGGGTCGTCATGTGATCGAACGATGTGGCAATAGCGCGAATTTGATATCCGGCCAAAGCAACAATAAGCATGCCGGAAGCAACGAAGAATAATTTTGAACGAGTAAGGCTTTCGATTTTTCCCGGCGAAAACCGGCGCAATAAATCCATCCCCGCCAGCGGCAAAAGGATAATCCCTAAATAATGGAAGGTGCGAAGCGGAAGACGTAAGAATCTTTGCAAGGAGCAAACCGGATCTTGCCAGCAGCCGGAGCCGCATAACGAGTAGACGAAGGCCATGATCAGTAAATAAACGCAAAAGAACACCAGTAATGCCGCCATCGGAATCCAGAGGCGGCGGCAAAGCAGGGATAAACCGAAGCCGGAACACGCCGCCAAGGTCGCGGGAATCTTATAGTTTAAGAGGTAACTTCCCGCGCCGGACAGGACTTGGGGAGCGATCGTCTCGAACGCAGTGAAAAAAGTTCCGTTCTGCAATCCGGCAATCAATGATTTGAGCGGCGACGTCATACAGTGTACGGAAGAACCGCTTGCCAGGCGCCACGCGATCATCATGAAAACGATGGGGCCTAGAATAAGCGCGCCTGTCAGCAAAAACCGGCGCCAATCGATGCTTGGCGCAGCCGTTGATTTTTGCCGCGCTTTGTACGCGGAGCAGAACGGTGCGATTAACATAATCCCGGCGGGAAGCGCAGCCACGAGAGCGGACACTTTGAAAGCATAGGCGGCGGCGAGCAGGATTCCCATGAGGCCGGCGAGGCGCAGTCGGTCTTCGCCGGGATAGAGGCTTAGAAGCCCGGCTCCGAACAGGGCAGCAATGGGATAGAGCAAGGGACGCTCGATCAACAATGATGGCGGAACCAGCTTCCAAAGCGCTTCTATCACCAAAAGGCCGAGAACGACGAGCCAGGATAAAACGAAGGCTGCCCGGCGCGGGGTCGCCAAATGGTGGCGTAGAATGCGGTCGATGACGTCCCAGGCCAGCCCCATGACGGCGACATGCAAGAGAAAAAGAATACCGACCCCGCGCACCGGATCGAATAGCGTGAAGGGCATTTGCGCAAAAGCGGCAAGAAGGCCCGCCCCCTTCGTGTAGCCGTTAAAAATCTTATAATACTCCGCCAGGGCGGGGTGATTGCTCGTATCCAGGTAGAAATAATGTTTTCCCCAGGCCAGCCAGTGGGTCATTTCATCCCAGGCGATGGGGATATAGGCAATCGACGCCTGAAACGGGATGACGATAATGACCAGCAACGGGAGAAAGAGGACCGGATGCACGAAATCGGTAAATCTTGAATTTTCTTTTTTCCATGCATGAAGTTGCAAAACGAAGCCGGCGTATCCGAGTATGGCCAATGCCCAAAACACCCAACTGATCGGCAGGCTCAGAAGGCCGTTGCCGATGAAGAGGATGATCGGAATAATGAAGGCGCCCGCCGAAAACCGCAGCCCGGGCCCCTGAAGGCGAGAAAAAAATCCCAGTCCCATCATCATGGGGCCGAAAATCAGAATCGATTCGAGCATGGCGTTCCGATTCCTTCCGTTATTTTTAGTTTCTAAAATGAACCCGGAAAATTGCGGTTAGAACGTAATTTCCTGACTCGTCGTTACGTCGGCGAAGCGGGCCATGTTATTAAGGAGGTATCGGTGTTCGTCTTCGCTGCCGGCGCAGCAGCAGTCGTCGATGATGACGATTTGATAATCCCGGTCGTGCCCTTCCTTGGCGACCGACATTACGACCCCGCCGGTGGAAACGCCGCAGATATAAATCCGCTCGACGCCTTGGGCTTTCAACAAAGGTTCGAGATCGGTGTCGTAAAACGGGCTGACGCGGTGCTTGACGATGTCGAAATCGCCGTCCTGCGGCGCGAGATCGGGATGGACTTCCGTGCCCCAGGTATCGAGCTTGAAGATGCCGTTCTTTTTCGCGCCCTGGAAAATTTTAGAGGTCGGTGGGCATTCGCGATAATCGGACGAGAAGCCCACGCGGATGTAGCCGATGGCCACGCCGGCGGCGCGGGCCTTGGCAATCACGGCCGCGGTATTGGCGATGGTGTTGCGCCGCGCGAGTTCCTCGCCGTATTTGTTCGGCCCGTCCGGATGGACGATATCGTTGATCATGTCGCCGATCAGCAGAATGCTTTTCATTGTTATCCCCCTTCTTAGTATGGGGTATTAGTGCCGGATCGGACCAAGGGAATCAATGAATTCGTTATGCTTTCGCCGCGGCGCGCGCGATGACGGCGGCGTCTTCCAAGGTCTCGGCCGACCAGCACAGCTCGATCAGCCGGTCGCGTTGCCTGTCGGGGAGAACCCCGGTGACCAGTTCGTTGTACTTCGCCACCAGATCGTCGTCGCTCATGGGGTTCTCGAGGCAGCCGAGCGCATGCTCGACATGGCGTTCGAGCGTGCGGCCGTCTTCGAGCTCGATGGTCACGTAGGCTTCGTATTTGCCGATGCTTTCCTCGGCATGCGCCTTGATGCACTTTCGCAGCGCGATCACGGAAGGATCGTGCACGCGCTTGTCGGTGAACTGGGCTTCGCCGGCGGTACCGTCGATCAGGGCCACGGCAGCGGCATGATACACGCTGAACTTGCCCTCGAGCCCGGTGCGCGGTTCCTCCTTGCCGGTCAGCAACAGGGTGTTGGGGCTGACCCGCAGCGATACCCGCACGATTTGCTCCGGCCTGAGGCGGTATGCGTCGCGTAATTGAATGCAGCCGTCCACGCTGGCATGGGTGACGATCCCGCAGGCGAAGGCCTTGTAGGTATTGTAGGAAATCTCGTAATCCTTGCCGAAATTCTCGGCCAAGGCCTTGAGATCGGTCGTGCCGGTCATGGCGACGGCAAACCCTTTCGAGCCTTCGAGCGCGCGCTCGTCGCTGACGAACCCCTGCCGTGCCATCAAGGCCGAGGATAAACCGTTGCGCGCCGCCGTGCCGGGGGCGAAGCTTTTCACCATGGTGCCGTAGTTTTCGCGGATGCCGCCGGCTTGGTTGGCGGTGATCCCGAAGGCCCAGACGAGTTGCTGTTCGTCGAGCCCGAGCAACCGCCCGGCGGCGGCCGCCGCGCCGAATCCGCCGCACACGCTGGTCACGTGCCAGCCCGGGTTTTTTGCGCCGAATACCGTATTGGCGATCAGGCATTCGATCTCGACGCCCAACACGAACGCATGCAGAAAATCGCTGCCGCTGACGGGAGCGTATTCGGCGAGCGCCAGACACACGGGCGCCGCCGGGCCGCTCGGATGGATGTTGGTTTTTTTCGCCTGAGTCGCGTCGAAGTCGAGCACGGCCGAACTGGTGCCGTTGATCAACGCGGCGTTGACGATGTCGAGCCGTTCCGCGCGCCCCAGCACCGTCGCTTGACCCTTGCCCGCGAACGGGAGGGTCGCCGCCATGACCCGATCGACGGTTTCGTGCTGCGCGCCGCCGATGGCACACCCGAGAAAGTTGATCAGCGAGCGCTTGGCGTCATGGCGCACGGTTTCGGGAATATCCCCGGGCTTCGAGCCGAGCACGAAACGGGCGAGGCGGCGGGTGATATCCATTTGGCTCAGCCGGCTTGGTCCTTGAGGTCGTTCAGATCGAGCGGTGGTTTGTTCTGAATCGTGCTAAGATACTCATAGCCCATGATCCGCTGCAAGCCCCGGCGCATGCCCTCGAGCGTGGTGATCCGGTCATGTTCGATGTTCTCGACGTTGATATTGGGGCCGTATTCGCGCAAAAGCCACATGGTCAGATGCGGCCAGCCGTTGCGGCCGATTTCGAGAATAAGATTTTCGAGGCCGACCGGCTCGATGATTTTCCGCAGCGTTTCATGATCGTTCTGGTGATAGTGCATCAACTCGGTATTTTCGAGCACGACCTTGGTGGCGCCGGCATCGAGATCCGCCTGAATGCAGTTCACCGCCTCTTGTGCCGGGAACGGATCGTCGAAGAATTTTTTGCCGACCTCGGTGAAGACCTGCAAGCCCATGCCGGTGCCTTTCTTGATCAAGGCGGAGCGCTCCTCGCGCAGCAACTCCGGCATCGAATCGGTGCTGACTTCCATGCCCGTAAAGCCCAACTCGATGACCCGGTCGTAGAACGCGTCGACCTTGCCTTGCAGGTAGGCGATCTCGAAGGCGACCCCGCCGGGGAATGTCGGAATGTTGTATTTCCTGTACACCTTGTTCTTTTCGACGATGGTCCGCGCGCTGATCCGGTGAATGCCGGTAAAGTCGACGAATTTCACTTCGTCGATGAGGTTGCCGTTATAGGCCAGAAAATCATCGAGGAATCTGGTCGGGATGGAGCGGTCGCTCATCACGGTCCAGCGATCTTTTCTGGGTTTCGGTTTCGCGGTCGGAATGGTGAGAAAATCGAACGACGGTTTGTCGAGCCAAGCATCATTCTTGGCCATGGGCGCCTCCCTGGTTATGACGAAGTGATATTTTAAGACGTGCCGTCAGCTTAATCGCCCGGAGACCATTCCGCTAGGGGTTATTTACATAAACGTAATATACGCGCTACACTTAAACCGTCTTCCGGAATTTTTCTCCGACAAACTTTTTTTAACAATGGGGGATCGAACCATGCCGACGATCGCGGTCGAGAAAACCGGCTCGGGTATTAACGGAAAGATCGAGGCCGTGCCGTTGCCGTATGCGCTCGGTGCGGAAGTGCGGTGCGGCGATGTCCGGCGCATCGACGAGGTGAGCGCGCAAGTCGTCCATCGGGCTTTGCTGGATCACTTGGTGATTCTGATCCGCGATCAGGAATTAACGGACGACGATCAGCTCGAGTTCGCCCGGCATTTCGGGACCTTGCGCCCCGCCGGAGGCTTCGCCGAAAGGCATGAAGAAGCGAACAAACCCCTATATCGGCATCAACTCCAATATCATGGAAAACGGCGTGCCGATCGGCCAATTCGGCGACAAGGAAGTGGCCTGGCACACCGATCATTCGTATCGGGAAATTCCGCTCAGCTACAGCGTCCTCTATGGGACCCTGGCGCCGGAACATGGCGGCGAGACGGGTTTCTGCAACATGTACCTTGCTCTCGAGACGCTGCCCGCGGCGACGCGCGCGCGCATCAAGGATCTCAGCATCAAGAACAACCCCGCCTATAACAGCGCCGGCCAGTTGCGCGGCAATCAACAGGCGCCCGAGGATATCCGCACCGCTCCGGGCCCGAGCCATCCTATCGTTTGCACGCATCCAAAAACCGGCCATAACGCGCTCTATCTCGGGCGGCGTCCGCACGCCTATATCAACGGGCTGTCGGTCGAGGAGTCCGAGGCTCTGCTCGACGTGCTTTGGGCGCATGCGACCAAGCCAGAATTTCAATGGCATCATAAATGGCGCAAGGGCGATATCCTGATGTGGGATAACCGCGCCGTCATGCATCACCGCAATGCCATTCCGCCCGGCCAGGATCGAATCGCCAAGCGTTGCCAACTCGACGGCGAGCCCACGCTCACCGATCCGGCCGCTTTCGCCAAGCCCCCGCATCCGCGCGGATATCTCAACGCCTAAACAGAAACGAAATCCAGGGAGAGCCGTACATGAAGGTCACCGCCGTCGACTGTTTTCTTGTGAGAAGCGATTTCCGGAAGAATCTCGCCTTCGTGAAGGTTACGACCGATGACGGCATCGTCGGCTGGGGCGAGGCGTTCACGCATCACGATCGCGAACGCGCGACCGCCGTCATGATCGACGAGCTGGCGCGTTATCTGATCGGGCGCGATCCGTTTCAGATCAAGTATTTCACGGAAATCGCCTTCAACGACGGCGCCGCCCGGCGATCCTCGCTCGAATTCTACTCGGCGCTGGCCGGACTCGAGATTGCCCTTTGGGATATCGTCGGCAAGGCCCTCGATCAGCCGGTCTACAATCTGCTCGGCGGGCCGGTACGCGACAAGTTTTACGTTTACGCCAACGGTTGGGCCTTCGGCTGTAAAACCCCGGACGATTTCGCCCGAGCCGCCGAAAAAACCGCGAAAGCGGGATTCACGGCAATGAAGTTTTATTGCCTGACCGGCCCGGCCCGGACCTTCATCAGCGCCAAGCAGGAAAACGACGCGGTGGCGGCGGTCAGGGCCGTGCGCGACGCCGTCGGCCCGGATATCAACCTCATGGTCGATCTCAGCCGCAAGCTGTCACCCTATCACGCCGTTCGCCTTGCCGAGCGTTTGGAGGAATTCAATCTGTATTGGTTCGAGGAACCGTGCACGGCGGAGAACATCGACGCACTTGCCGAAATCCGGGCGAACGTGTCCATTCCGGTCGTAACCGGCGAAGGCATCCACACCACGGCCGGGTTCCGCGACGTTTTGATCAACGAAGCCGCCGATATTCTCAATCCCGATGTCGGCAGCTGCGGCGGTATCCTGAAGCTCAAGGAAATCGCCGCGATGGCGGAGCCCTATTACGTGGCGATGTCGCCGCACAACTACAATTCGACCTTGGTCGGCATGGCGGCGTCGATTCAGGCCTGCGCGCTGATGCCGAACTTCATCATCGCGGAATATTTCGTGCCGTATGAACCGCTGGCGCAGCACTTGTCGCCCGGTAACCCTATGGTGCAGAAGAACAGCTATATCGACCTGCCGACGGGGCCGGGCCTCGGAATCGAGGTCAATGAAGAAGCCCTCAAGAAGATTCCCTTCGAGCAGTTCGACCTTCGGGTCACTCGGCAAATCTCCGACGAAGGGCCGTGATCCGATCTAGGGGCTTTTAGCCTTTACTTCAGGCTGCGTTCGTCGTTTTCAGCATGTCCGGCGGAATAACGTGCTGCAACGGTTCGCCCTTTTGCATCCGTGTCAGATTGTCGCAGACGAGATCGACGAACAGGGCATAGGTGCGATCGCTGGTGCCGGCGATGTGCGGCGACAGCACGACGTTTTCCATGGTCCAGAGCGGACTGTCGGCGGGCAGGGGTTCGACCTCGAACACGTCGAGGCCGGCGCCGCCCAGGTGGCCGCTTTGCAGGGCGCTCACCAGGGCTTTTTCGTCCATGGTCGCGCCGCGCCCGACATTGATGAAAATGGCGCCCTTCTTCATGGCGGCGAACGCCTCGGCATCGAGCAAATGATGCGATTCCGGGTTCGCGGGCAGAACGGCGACGACGACGTCGCCGTCGGGTAGAACCTCCGGAAGTTTGTCGACCGTGACCGCCCGGTCGGCGTTTTCATCGCCGGTTCCGGCACGGTGGACGGCGATCACGTTCATATCGAAAGCTTTCGCCTTGCGGGCAACCGCCTTGCCGATCGAGCCGTACCCGATAACAACCATGGTGCGCCCTTCGAGCGGGGTTATTTGGGTGCGTGTGATATCGTTCTGCCATTCGCCGCGTGCGCGATAGCGTTCCATATGCTGGGTGGCACGCGAGAGCGCGAGCAGCAAGGCGAAGCCGTGTTCGGAAACGGCGCCGCCTTTCAGGCCCGCCGCGTTGGTCAGCGTGACGCCGTCGGGAATGCCGAACTTGACGAAATTATCGATGCCGATCGCGGCGGACTGCATCCACCGCAGCTTCTTTGCGCGGTCGCGGATTTCCTTGGCGACGTCGGCGGTGTATTGGGTCGCGCTGATGATGAGGCCGTCGGCGTCCTCGATTTCGGGGCCGAAGCCGTTCAATGCCTTGGCTTTCACCCACTCGATGCCCGGAAATGTCTCCCGGATCGGTTCGAACGGATCGATTTCCCAGGCAAGCGAATATACGATTTTCATTGTTCCGTTCCTTTTCCCGCGGTCCTCAGATCATCAGGATGCCGCCGTTGACCATGATCTTTTGTCCCGTGATGGAACGGGCCTTGGGGCCGCAAAGATACCGGACCATGCCGGCAATCTCCGACGGTTCCACGGAGCGTCCGATCGGCGTTGCACGTTTCTTTTTAAACGTCGTTTGGGCATGGCGCACCATCCGGCTGCCCTGGGTGTTGACGGGCCCCGGCGAGACGTAATTCACGGTAATGCCGTAGTGGGCGATATCCATCGCGACGCCCCGCGTGAAACCGGCAAGCCCGGCCTTGGCGGCGGAAATGGTAGCCCGTTCGGTCATGCCGCAATCGCCGGATTGACCGCCGATGTTGACGATCGATCCGTGGCCGCTTTTCTTCAAGGCCGGCAGGCAGGCTTGGCAGCACAGGAAGGCGCCGTCGAGGATGATCGAAGAGAGCTTTTTCCAGGACTCGAAGCTGATTTCTTCGAACGGAAATTCCTCGCGTGCGGCGGCGTTGTTGACGAGAATATCGAGACGGCCGAAACGCTTCAGGGTCTCATCGACCATACCCTGTACGGCCTCGGGATCGGTGACGTCGGCGATGTGAACGAACGCCTCGCCGCCGGCTTTCTCGATGAGGGCGGCGGTTTCCTCGGCGTCTTTCTTGGACGTGTTGGCGTTGACGCAAACCTTAGCGCCGCCGGCCGCCAAATCGACGGCGATGGCCCGGCCGATGTTGCGCGCCGCGCCCGTTACGATGGCGGCCATTCCCGCGAGTTCCCGATCTGCCGGCATTCATACCTCCCCGGAGTGTGTTGTCGGTCTATTAGAAGTATCTACAATAAAACGCCCGGCAGCCGATGTCGACTGCCGGGCGTTTTTCCGTAAAAGCGGAATTACTTGACCTTCAGGATTCCCAAAGCGTCCAGGACTTCCTTGATCTGCTTCTCTTCCTTGTCGAGAAACGTCATGAAGTCATCGTGTTTCATGAAGGTTTCCTTCATTTGGCGCTTGCTCAGAGATTTTTGGAATTCCGGGGTCTTGACGGTTTTCGCCAAAACCCCATCCCAGAATGCGATCTGATCCTTGGTCATGCCTTTCGGGCCCATCACCGACCGGAAGTTGCCGACGACCACATCGAGGCCGAGCTCTTTCCAGGTCGGCACGTTCTTGGCCGGACCGCCCAAGCGTTCAGGCGAGCTGACGGCGACGATGCGCAACTTGCCGTCCTTGTGGGCGTTCAGGAAGCCGCCGGCGCTCGATTGCGCGACGTCGACATGTCCGCCGATCAGGTTGGTCCGTCCGATCCGGCCGGATTGGAAGATGACGAATTTCATTTTCTTGGGATCGATGCCGCTGCGCAGGGCGGCGAGCGAAATCGCCTGGTGGTTGGCGTTGCCGCGGCTGGTCGCCGTGCCGATCGAAACCGCCTGGGGATCGGCCTTGATCCTGGCCAGCAGATCCTTGGCGTCCTTGATCGGTCCGTCGCCCTTGACCGCGGTCACGATGTATTCGGTCAGCAAGAGGGCGAGCGGCGTCATGTCGCGCAGACCGATTTTGGTGCGGCCCGTATAATAGGTCGTGAGGGCACTGGCGCTGGCGATGCCGAGATAGTGGCCGTCGCCGGGGTGGGAATTGATGTAGTTCAGCTGAATCGCGCCGCCGCCGCCGGCCTTGTTGTGCACGACCACATCGACATCGACGAGTTTATGAACGCTCCAGATCTGTTGCAGCATGCGCGCGATCCGGTCGGGGCCGCAACCCGGCTTGCAGGTTACGGAAATCTCGACCTTGTTAGTCGGTTTCCAGGCCGCCTCGGCCGTGCCCGTGCCGATGCCGAGCGTCAAGCTCGCCAAGGCGGCAAGGGGAAAGAGGGAATTTCGCAGTGATAGCTTCATGGATAGCCTCCCTTAGAATGTTTATAAAATAGAATTTTTGACTGTCGGTACTCTAACATAAAAATTTCGGCGGCGTCGAGCATAGGGGGCGTATCGGCCGCCGTCGTTCGAGGCGAAAAATCCGGCGATCGCGGCGGCCCGGCCTCGAATCGTTTGCATCGGCTTCGGATCATTCGTCGTCCAAGGCTCGGCCCCGTCCTATCTTCATGCGTGAACCAATGACCGGCAGCACGATGGCGGCAATGGACATGACCAGAAGCGTTATGCAGATGGGGCCGGTGACGAAAACCTCGAGGTTGCCGTTCGAAATGATCAAGGCTTGGCGCAAGGAATTTTCCATTAATGCGCCCAGCACCAGTCCGAGGATGAGCGGCGGAATCGGGATTTGCAGTTTCCGGAAGCCGTATCCCATGGCGCCGAAGAACAGTAACAAATAGAGGTCGGTCGTGTTGTTGTTGATCGAATAGATGCCGACCGACGCGACCGCCAGGATAATGGACAGGAGGACGCCGGGCGGCAGATAGAGAACCCGCACGAAAACCCCGATCAGGGGCAGGTTCATGATGATCAAAAAGACATTGCCGATGTACATGCTGTCGATCAGGCCCCAGACCAGATCCGGGTGCGTGACGAACAATTCGGCGCCCGGTTCGAGGCCGTACAGGATAAACGCGCCGAGCAGCACCGCCGTGGTGCCCGATCCGGGAATGCCGAGCGTCAGCAGCGGCACGAAGGCGCCGCAGGTCGAGGCGTTGTTCGCCGCTTCCGGCGCGGCGACGCCTTCGATGGCGCCGGTGCCGAATTCGTGACCGTACTTGGATAATTTTTGTTCGGTCGAATAGGCGATCACGGTGGCGATGGTGCCGCCCGCGCCCGGCAGCACGCCGATGAAGAAGCCGATTAGGCCGCCGCGGATGATGGGCCGCCAGCACCGTTTCCATTCTTCCCATGTGAGGTAGAGGCTTCCTTGAATCTTGATCGGTTCGAGCTTGCCCCCGAACCATTTTTCGACGTTGAGCAGAACTTCGGCGACGGCGAAGGCGCCGACGATCACGATCAAAAACGAAATGCCCGCTTGCAATTCCGGAATATCGAACACATAGCGCGGCATGCCGGTTTGCAGGTCCATGCCGACCGACGCGATCATCAGGCCGAGGAAGGCGGCGAACAGACCTTTCGGTACGGAGCGTCCCGTCAGCGAGGAAACCGCCGACATGGCGAAGAACATCAGCATGAAGTATTCCGCCGGACCGAACTTCAGCGCGAAATTGGTGAAGGGGATGGAGAGGAACGTCAGGCCGACGATGCCGATGGTGCCGGCGATGAACGAGGCGATGGCCGCCGCCGCCAGGGCCGCGCCGCCGCGGCCCTTTTTTGCCATGGGATAACCGTCGACCGTGGTCATCGAGGCCGAAGCCGTGCCGGGCGTGTTGATCAGCACGGCGGAAGCGGTGTTGCCGTACATGGCGCCGTAATAAATGCCGGAAAGCATGATGAGGGACGGGATCGGATCCATGCCGAAGGTCATGGGCAGCAACAGGGCGATGCCGGCGGACGATCCGATGCCCGGCATGATGCCGATCACCGTGCCGAGCAAGGCGCCGATGAAAAGGAACATGATGTTCTTCCACTGCAAGGCGACAGTGAAGCCGTGAAGAACGTGATCAAAGATATCGGCGAATTCCACGATACGATCCTATCGATTAATACGGAAGCGGTCCCGGTGCGAGTTTCACGTCGAGAAGCTGCGTGAAAGCATAAAAAATGCCGAAAGAAAAAATGACCGAAACCAGGCCGTTGATCAGCCATTTGCCGCGATTGAAGAACGACGTCATGCCGAACAAGAAGATCGAACAGGAAATCGCAAAGCCGAGAACCTCGAAAAGGGCGAAATAGGTGGCCGCCCACGCCAAAACCCCGATCGCGGCCAGGGGACGGCTTTTTACGTAATCGCTCGATTCCCGCGCGCTCGGCGCATCGCCGGCGGTTTGTTTTTTATAAAAACTTTCGAGGAGAATCCAGATACCGCAGACGAGGATGCCGATGCCGATCATATAGGGAAACATTTGCGGTCCGATCGGATCGCCGGTTTTATCCACGGGCAGTTGATACGTCGCGAACAAATACCCCAAAGCCAGCGCTACGACGCCGGACCCGAGTATGCGGTCCCACATTGGAGGTCTCCCCGAAAATTGTTGGCCCTAGTATACTTGTCTTTTTTATAAAGCCAACCTCGTATATTAGCTGTTAGTGATTCTCGAATTGAATTGAAGCCTTTCCTTTAAATAATTGCATATGACTTAGACGCGATTTTATTGACTGTGAGCCGTATAGAAATGCCGCGGGTTTGCCGGCGTGTTTAGCGTTCGCGGCACCGGGCGGCCGGTCAGAAATGCCTGAATATTTTCCAGCGCGCTTTGATAGTAGCCCCTGAAACTTTCTTCGGTGACGTAGCCGATATGCGGGGTCACGATCGTATTTTTCAGAACACGAAGCGGATGGCCGTCCGGCAGGGGTTCCTGTTCGAAGACATCGAGCCCGGCGCCGGCGATGGTTCCGGCTTCGAGGGCGGCGATCAAAGCCGTTTCGTCGATAATCGGACCGCGTGCCGTATTGACGATATAGGCCGTCGGTTTCATCACTCGAAAGTCGCCGCCGCCGATCAGGCCTTGGGTGCGTTCGCTTAACGCCACATGAACGGTGACGACATCCGCTTGACGAAATAAATCCTCCTTGGCGACGTAACGGGCGCCGGCCTCTTTCGCTTTTTCCGGAGTCATGTTTTGGCTCCAGGCGATTACGTCCATGTCGAACGCCTTGCCGATTTGGGCGATTTTAGAACCGATGCGCCCGAGGCCGATCACACCGAGCGTGCGGCCGGCCAGCGTCTTGCCGAGCCCGTCGTGCCAGCGTCCCGCGCGGACCGCACGGTCTTCGCCGGGGATGTTCCGCACGAGAGACAATATTAACGCCCAGGTCAACTCGGCGGCCGATGAGCCGAAGCGTTCGGTGCCGGTGACGAGAATGCCGAGTGCCTCGGCCGCGGCGCCGTCGATTTTGCGGTTGTGCTTGCGCCCGGTCACCATGAGCTTGAGATTCGGCAAGCGCTCCAACAGCGCGCGGGGGAAGGGAGTCCGTTCCCGTTTGGCGACGACGATATCGAACGGTTCGAGGCGTTGCGCCAAGGCGTCTTCATCGGTCAGGTGGTCGGTAAATCGCGTAACGTCGGTGCCGGCCGGGAGGGAGTCCCAATCGGCCAAGCCGAGCGCGACATCGAGATAATCGTCCATGATGGCAATTTTCATCGGTTTCACCGTGGTTGTGTTTTCCGCCGTCGCGGGAGGCGCAGCGGGAAAATCGAAGGGAACCATATGGTATAAGACGCTTCGCCCGCATTCAAGCCGCGGCATTTCTCTGAAAGTCATGTCCTTCCGGTTCCGTTTGTTTTAGGTTTCTCCTGTCCCGGGAGATCGTGAGCCGTTCTTGCCACCGTCTTTCGTCATCGTCTTTGTCACCGTGTTGATTGTACCGTCATGATCGCCGTCGAGGATTTGGTTTTCGAATACCCGACCAAGCGGGCCCTGCATTCGGTTTCGTTCGAGATCCCGCGCGGCACGATCACGGCCTTGGTGGGGCCGAACGGCGCCGGAAAAACGACGTTGATTCGATGCCTGGTCGCGTTGGCGTTGTCGTTTTCGGGGCGCGTGTCGTTCGACGGCATCGACGTGCATAAGCACCCGCGCGACGTGCATCGGCGCATGGGGTATCTGCCCGATTTTTACGGCTTGTACGAAGATCTCACCGTCCGCCGATGTCTGACCTATATCGCGTCCGTGCAGGGATCGGACCCGTTGAAGCGCGAAATCCTGGTCGAGTCGGCGGCAGAGCGGCTCGCCATCGCCGACCGGTTGGACGAAAAAGCCGGTACGCTGTCGCGCGGGCTCAAGCAGCGGTTGGCGATCGCCCAGGCAATCATTCACGAACCGCCTTTCCTGGTACTCGACGAACCGGCTTCGGGCCTCGACCCGGACGCGCGGTTTCAGCTCTCCAAATTGTTGCGCCAATTGCGCGACGGCGGCATGACGCTTTTGGTTTCCTCGCACATCCTGGCCGAGCTCGAAGATTATTGCACGCATATGATCGTTATCCGCGACGGTAAAATCGCCGATCAGCGGGCGATCGCCGGCGCGGCGGATACGGTTCAAAGCCGGCGCATGTTGGTAATGCTGGATGCGCCCCATCACGGGCTCGAAGCCGCGCTCGTTGCCGCGCCCGGGGTTTCGGGCGTGCATGTCGACGGTCGGACCGCACGCTGCCGGCTGGACGGCGGCGAGGCGGCCAAGCAGATCCTGTTGCGGGCTCTGATCGATGCCGGGTTGCCGGTCGTGGAATTCCGCGAGGAGGCCGTGCGTATGCAGGAAACCTACATGGCGAGTTTGAATAAGGACGGCGCGCGGGACGCGGGGCACGGCGAAGAGGGCGGCGAACGATGAACCCGGAGTTCCGCCGCAATCTTTGGCTCGAATTCAACGACCACCGTTTGGTCGCGTTACCGGTCATTCTGGGCGCGATTTTTCTGCTCGTTTTTATGTTCAACGGCCGCCAGTTCGATCAGATCACCGGGATGCTCGCCGCTTTTCTCTATGTCGTGCTGATCTTCCTGTGGGGAACGCGCCTGGCCGCCGAATCGGTTCTGGAGGAGGTCAATAACCGGACCTGGGATCTGCAGCGCATGTCGGCGATCGGGGCTTGGCAGATGGCTTGGGGCAAACTGTTCGGCAGCACGTCGTATGCTTGGTACGGCGCGATCATCTGTCTCGGTGTTTACGGGATCTCCTATACCGGAATCCTGCCGCCCGCGGCGCTTCTCATCGCCGTCGTGCTTTATGTCGGCAGCGGTGTGTTGGCCCACGCGATCTGCCTGCTGGCGAGTTTGCAGGCGATTCAACGCCGCCGCGCGTTCGGCCGGGCGCAGGTGATGTCCTATCAGTTCCTGGGTCTGATCTGCGCGTTACCGCTGCTATACGCGGGCCTATCCGGGTACGGCGCGGACGGCATCTATCGGGTGACGACTTGGTACGGCGAGACATTTCCGCTGTCGGTCACGATGGTGCTGGCGTTGGCGGCGTTCATCATTTGGAGTCTCGTCGGCGTTTACGCCTTGATGCGCGTCGAGCTGCAACAGCGGAACAAGCCTTGGCTTTGGCTCGGCTTCGTCGTATTCGCGATGATTTATTTCGCGGGCGTGCGCTACGTGCCGTGGACCGTGCCGGCGGCCCTCGCGCCGTTGCCGAGCGCGCCGGCGGCCGCCTACGTGGTCGCCCTGATCGCGACCTATATCATGGTGTTGAGCGAGGCGAAGGACCGCGTGCATTTTCGCCGCCTCGGCTATTTTTACCGGACCCGGCAGTGGGGCGAAGTTTTTAACATGGCGCCGCGCTCGGTCTTGACTCTGCCGATCCTCATCCTTGCCGGCACCGCGGTCGCCCTGCTGTCGAACGTCACCGTCCTGCGGGATGTTTTGAGCGTGGTCGAAGTGCGCGTCGCGGTGATCGCCGGCATGTTGTTCGTCCTGCGCGACGTCGCCTTCATTTATTTCATGAGCCTCGGGTATGCCGACGGTCGCGGCGACGGCCGGGCGTTTCTCTATCTGGTGCTGCTTTATACGGTGGTGCCGGCCCTGTTGTCGGCACTGCACCTGACGCCGTTGGTGGCGTTTTTCTGGCCGCAATACGGTCAGGGTCCGGTGCTCACGCTGGCGCCTATCGTCATCGAGGTCGTCGGCATCCTGTATCTGCTGCGCCGGCGCTGGCGGGCCGATCTGGGCGCCGTCGCTCCGGCCCCTTCCGGGTAATCCTCTGAAAACAGGGAGTTTATCGGCCATATTATTTTGGGCTTGATTTATTTCGATAATTGTCGAAATATCAAAACATGGAAATTCAAAACGCCACCGAGGCGCTCGGCGCCCTTGCCCAACAGACCCGCTTGATGGTGTTTCGGCTGTTGGTGCGGTCCGGCCCCAACGGGCTGAGCGCGGGGTCGATCGCCGAAAACCTCCGCGTCAGCCCGCCGACGCTGTCGCATCATCTGGCCCATCTCGAGCGCGCCGGGCTGTTACGGTCCTGGCGGGTGCAGCGCCAGATTTTCTATGCCGTCGACTTCGACGGCATGCGCCGGCTGCTGACGTTTCTCACCGAAGATTGCTGCCAGGGCCGCCCCGAAATCTGCGGCGATGCGACGCGCGTCGCGCTGACGGCCGATCCCCGAACAAGGAACTGCTAAAAAGGAACGTGTCATGAAACGGTTACATATCCACACCAAGGTCAACGATCTGGAGCAGGCAATCGACTTTTACAGCGCTTTGTTCGCGATGGCGCCGACGGTGGTCAAGGACGATTACGCGAAATGGATGGTGGACGATCCCCGGGTCAATTTCGCCGTCAGCGATGCCTCGAAATCCTCCGGCGACGGCCATTTCGGCATTCAGGTCGAAACGCCCGAAGAGCTGTCTGAAATCTATGGGCGGTTGGCGAAAGCCGGCCGGCCGGTTCTGGAAGAAGGCCGCACCACGTGTTGTTATGCCGATCAGGAGAAATCCTGGATTTCCGATCCCGACGGCAAGCCGTGGGAAGCCTTCCTGACGTTCAACGACAATACCGTTTACGGCACCGGCGCGCCGCTCGAAAATTTGGACGGCGAGGCTAAAACGCGCGGGCGGATATGTTGCCCGTAAAAAGGATAAAGCGGAGGAATTTCCGATGAGCGAGGATAAAGTCTACAACGCATTGTTTATTTGCACGGGCAATTCGGCGCGCAGCATCATGGCCGAATCCATTCTCAACCGCGAAGGCAAGGGCCGGTTCAGAGCGTTCAGCGCGGGCAGCCATCCGGCGGGCCAAGTGAATCCGGTGGCCGTCGATATCCTGAAATCCATGAACTACCCGACCGACGCGTTGCGGTCCAAGGACTGGGCGGAGTTCGATCAAGCGGGCGCGCCGGAACTGAATTTCGTGTTCACGGTATGCGACAAGGCCGCCGGCGAAGTGTGCCCGGTCTGGCCCGGCCAGCCGATGACGGCCCATTGGGGATTCCCCGACCCGGCGGCCTTCGAGGGCACGGACGTCGAAAAACGCGCCTTTTTTCTGGAGGTCTTCAAGCAAATCTATTTTCGTATCGGCATCTTCGTCAATCTGCCGATGGCCTCGCTCGATAAGTTGACGCTGCAGCGGCGGTTGAACGAAATCGGCACCACGCTGCCGCGCAGCGCCTGAACGGATAATTCGATGTGATGCGACGGCCGATGGCGAGGATCGCGGCGTACGCGTCTTTGAAATCGACGGGGGCGTGACCGCTCCCGTTCCTTCGTTTATGCTGTGGGCGTCAACGAAAACGGGAGGTGTTCATGCCCTACAGCCGGGCCAACGGGGTAAAGATTCATTACGAAAAAGTCGGCGAAGGCCCAGGAATGGTCCTGCTGCACGGCCATCCCTACGATCATGATCTGTGGCTTTATCAAACGGCGCATTTTTCGACGTGGTTTACCGTGATCGGAATCGATATCCGAGGCTACGGCCGGTCGGAACAAGACACCGGCACGTACGACCTGACCGATATGGCCGGAGATGTGCTCGGCGTCATGAACGATGAAGGCGTGGACAAGGCCGTCGTTATGGGGTGTTCGATGGGCTCGCGGCTCGCGCTGTATCTCGGCCAGCAACGGCCGGAGCGGTTCGCCGCGATTGTCGCGGTCGGCGGTAACAGCAAACCCAGCGACCACGCGCAAAAGAACATCGACGGATTCCTGCAAAAAGGGATTGAGGGCTACCATCGGGACTACATCGAGGAACTGGTCGCGCCGGGGTTTCAGGAAACCCGTCTGGGGCGTTATCTGCTCGATATGTTTCTGGAACGCGGTCCCGGATTGAACGCCGAGGCGATCGCGCAGACCTTCCGCGCCAGCAGTTTGACGATCGACTGCACGCCGGGGCTCGCCGGGATGGCGATGCCGGTCCTTGTGATCAACGGCGAGTTCGATCATGCCCTGGAGGGCGGCAAAAAATCGGCATCCCTGATCCCCGGCGCCGTGCATCGGGTGATTCCGGGAGCCGGCCATTCGTGCCCCCTGGAAGACCCGGCGACGTTCGATCGGTGCGTGCTCGATTTTCTGCGCGGGCACGGTTTGATCGAGACAAGAAAGGGATAACGGCTTCAAGGTATCGAAAAAGAGAATTTTCGCGCTTTAGCCGGCCCGGCACATCCTTTAAAACGGTTTAGGAACGATCCCAACCCGGTTTGTCGTATTTCCGAAACGAGAGAGGCTTTCGTGCTGCACCCCCTGACGGACTCCGAGGACGGCGCGCCGATTCCGCTGATTCCGATCCGGGCGGATGCGTTGTCCGCCTGGTTGGAGACGCAGGCCGGCCTGGTGCAAACCTGGCTCACGCAAACCGGGTTTAAGGCGAAACCCGGAACGGTCGCTCTGATCCCCGACGCCGCCGGCGCCCTCGCGGGCGTTCTGATCGGCATCGGTCGGGACGACGGTGAGAACGGTGGTATCTGGACTTGGGCGGCGTTGCCCGAACGGCTGCCGGACGGCACCTACCGGCTGGACGATACCGCGACTCCGGTCGACGCCGGCTCGGTCGCCTTGGGGTGGGCCTTGGGCGCCTATGGGTTCGACCGCTATAAGAAAATCGACAAATCGCCGGCCGTTTTGGTGTGGCCCGCCGGGTGCGATCGGGCTCACGTCACGCGCACCGCCGAGGCGGTTTTCCTGGTGCGCGATCTGATCAACACGCCGGCGTCCGATAACGGGCCGGAGGAACTCGCGGCCGCCGGAACCGAGTTGTTCAAGAAGCATCGGGGCCGCTCCAAGGTGATCGTCGGCGCGGATCTCCTGGCCGAAAATTTTCCGGCCATCCACGCGGTCGGGCGCGCCAGCGACCGGGCTCCCCGGCTGTTCGACGGCGTTTGGGGCGACGAGACGGCGCCGAAGATCACGCTGGTCGGCAAGGGCGTGTGTTTCGATACCGGCGGGCTCGATCTTAAATCCGCCGCCGGCATGAAGCTCATGAAAAAAGACATGGGCGGCGGCGCGCATGCGTTCGGCTTGGCATCGATGATCATGGATGCCGGCTTGCCGGTACGCTTGCGGGTTCTGGTGCCGGCGGTCGAGAACAGCGTCGCCGGCAACGCCATGCGGCCGATGGATATCGTGCAGACGCGCAAAGGGTTGAGCGTCGAGATCGGCAACACCGACGCCGAGGGGCGGGTCATCCTCGCCGATGCTCTGGCCGAAGCGGCGGCGGAAACCCCCGATGTCCTGATCGACTTCGCGACCCTGACCGGCGCGGCCCGGGTGGCGCTCGGCACCGATCTGCCCGCGCTCTTTTGCAACGACGATGGCTTGGCCGCGGGATTGCTCGACCACGGGGTCAGGCTGAACGATCCGCTGTGGCGCCTGCCGTTGTGGGCGCCGTACCGAAAAATGATCGAGGGCAAAATCGCGGACATCAACAACGCGCCCGAGGGCGGTTATGCCGGCGCGATCACGGCGGCGCTTTTCCTGGAGGCGTTCGTCGAAAAGGATATTCCGTGGGCGCACATCGATCTGATGGCGTGGAACGTGAAATCCCGGCCCGGCCGCCCCGAGGGCGGCGAGGCGATGGGAATACGGGCGCTGTACGGCTATCTCGCCGAGCGCTTCGACCCGGCGGGCCGGTAAAGGGGAGGAGCCGTTGCCGTTATCCGAATTGCAGGCTTTGGAATTGCTGCGCCGAACGACCGTGACGACCGTTCGCCAGGATACGCCCGATCTATCGGCGCGGCAGATGGCGTTGTTGCTGACGGTGTATTTGAACGAGCCGCCGCATACGGTGCGGGGCATGGCCGAGTCGTTGAAGATTTCCAAGCCGGCGATCACGCGCGCGTTGGACCGGTTGACGGAGCTGAAGCTGATCCGGCGCAAACGGGATGAAACCGACCGGCGCAACGTGCTGATTCAACGGACGGCGCAAGGCTCCGCCTTTCTGCGCGCGTACGGCGCCGTCGTCGTTTCGGCGGCGCGGGACGTGGGGATCGGGAATGCGGTGCGGGACGTGGGGATCGGGAATGCGGCGCGGCCGGGGGCCTCATCGGTCCTGCCGGCCCCGGTGCCGCAAAAACCGCCCGGCGGCGGCGAAAGCCGGTTTATCCGGCCATTTGCCGAACCCTTTACCGAAGAAGACTGACCTTTGGTCGATCAGGCGTGTCTGAGGCGGCGTCGGCCGCCGGGGCGGTACCTGTAAAGATAGGTCGGCAGGATCGCCTCCGCGGCCAGGGGCGCGATCCCCAGGTCCTTGAATCCGCGCGCGCCGGAGCCGACCACGTTGTCGCGTTTGAGCAGTTCGACCTGATCGCGCGTGAGGATCGGTTTCGGCAAGAACTCGAGGAAGAACGCCGGGATCTTGGCCAGCCAGAACGGCACGGGAATTAACGGGCGGCGGCGCTCGATCGTGCGCAACATCAAATCCATGATTTCCTTGAAGCTATAAACGGTCGGTCCGCCGAGTTCGTAGGTTTTGCCCTGCAAGGACGGGTTTTGCACGAGGACGGCGATCGCATCGGCGACGTCGCCGACATAAACGGGTTGAAATTTGGTGCCGCCGTCGCCGTACCAGTCGAACGTGCAAAACGTGCCGGGCACCCGCTTGGGCGGAAACGGACAACCGATTACCGGCAGTGCCGGCGAGAGGGGCGTTAACGAGGCGAATAAATTGAAGAAGCCGTCTTCGGGTCCGAACACCACGCTGGGGCGCACGATGGCGGCGTGCGGAAAGGCTTGCTTGACGGCGGCTTCGCCGAGCGCCTTGCTGCGGGCGTAGCGTGCGGACGACTCTTCGTCGGCGCCGATCGCCGAAACGTGAACGAGGTGTTTGACGCCCGCCTTGTGCGCGGCCTCGGCAATCGTTTCGGCGCCGTCGACATGAAGATGCTGAAACGTCCGCCGGCCCCGTTCGAACAGAATGCCGACCAGATTGATGACGACATCGGCGCCGTTGACGGCGACATCGACTGCTTCGACATCGTTGACGTCGACGGACAGGGGGACGATCTGCCCGACGTCGCCCATGGGTTTCAGAAAAAGCGCATGGTCCATATGGCGGACCGCGACACGGACCGTCATATTCAAGGCGGCGAGGCGTTTGACCAGATGACGGCCCAGAAAGCCGGAGCCTCCGAAAACGGTTACGACGCGACGGGACACCTTCATTCTCCTTCTTTTAAGCCCATTCGGGCACCAGGGGGGCCTCGGGGCAACACCCCGTTTGCCGGGGTATTATCCGGCAAAACGGGTATCGGCGGCTACCCCAGATCGGATCATGATTTATCGGAAACACCACTCAGAACGGAATGGCCATCCTTCGACGGGCTCAGGATGAGGGTGAAACCGAGGTACGACCGGGGCGAAACGCAGTTGACAGAGGGCGGCGGGGGCGGCTACGACAAGCCGGTCTGCTCGTTGGATTAGCCCGGTTTTCATGTGCCCAGGTGGCGGAATTGGTAGACGCGCAGGTTTCAGGTACCTGTGGCCGCAAGGTCGTGGAAGTTCGAGTCTTCTCCTGGGCACCAATTTTCGATCCGCCGTTCGTGGGTCAAGTGGCGGCAAACAATCGGGATCGCACCGTGAAAATTCAAAATCCGACCATTACACTGCATAAAGGCGATTTGCCCGCGAGCATGCGGTTCAAGGGAAGCGTTGCGGTGGATACGGAAACGCTCGGGCTTAATCTTGCCCGCGATGCCTTGTGCCTGGTGCAGCTTTCTGCCGGCGACGGCAGCTGCCATCTGGTTCAGCTCGACCGGAGCACGTACGACGCGCCCAACCTCAAGGCGGTCTTCGCCGATCCGTCGGTGACGAAGATTTTTCATTACGCCCGTTTCGACATGGCGGCGGCGTATCGTTATTTGGATGTTGTCTGCGCGCCGGTCTATTGCACGAAGATCGCTTCGAAGCTGGTTCGCACGTATACCGACCGCCACGGCCTGAAGGATTTGTGCCGGGAGCTGTTGGGATTCGATCTTTCGAAGGAACAGCAGTCTTCGGATTGGGGCGCGGCTAAACTCAGCGAGGAACAGAAAGCTTACGCGGCCTCGGATGTTCTGTATCTTCACGCGATTCGCGAAAAGCTCGATGGTATGCTCGCGCGGGAATCGCGCTCGGACCTGGCGCGGGCCTGTTTCGGGTTTCTGGAAACCCGGGTGGCGTTGGATGTTCGGGGCTGGGGCGAGGACGATATTTTCGCCCATTAGCCGTGAGTCGGGAAACGCCCTGATTCTATGGATTTTTTTGTAATTTTACGCCATAGTTCCGAAGTCGCGGAAGGCTACCGGCCGACGCGCGCGGGATTGCCTTAAAGCCCGAATCCTGGTCTTTTCAACATCTTCGTTGAAGGCCCTAAACGCCGCGGATGCCCGCGGCCAATGCGACGGTTAAAGATGACACCACCAAAAACCAGTGCGCAGCCTCGTTCGGAGCCGTTATCGCCTGATGTGCCTGCTTCCGACGTATCGGTGGCCCGGCGCGTCCTCGAACTGGAAGCGGCCGGTCTGACCGAGTTGGCGGCCGGCCTCGACGGCGGCTTCACCCGGGCCCTCGCCCTGCTGGCGGAGGTCGAAGGCCGGATCGTGGTGACCGGCATGGGGAAAAGCGGGCATATCGCCCGGAAGATCGCCGCGACTCTGGCCTCGACGGGCGCGCCGGCGATGTTCGTGCATCCCGCCGAGGCGTCGCACGGCGATTTGGGGATGATCACGGATCGCGATGCCGTCATGGCGCTGTCGAATTCCGGTGAAACGGCCGAGCTGGCCGATCTGGTCGCGTACGCCAAACGGTTCAAGATTCCGCTGATCGGCATCACCAGCGGCGCGAACAGCGCGTTGGCCAAGGCGGCGACGGTGGCGCTGATCTATCCTGACAGTCAGGAAGCCTGCCCGATGGGCTTGGCGCCGACCACCTCGACCACGGTGATGCTGGCGCTCGGCGATGCCATCGCGGTCGCGTTGCTCGAACGCAAGGGATTTTCGTCGGAGGACTTCCACGCCTTGCATCCCGGCGGCAAATTGGGCCAACGATTGCTGAAGGTCTCGGATATCATGCATAGTGGCGAGGCCTTGCCCCTGGTAATGCCGCAAACCTCGATGGCGGACGCGATACTGATCATGACGGAAAAGAGTTTCGGCTGCGTCGGCGTCGTCGACGATGCCGGCGCGTTGCTCGGGGTCGTCACGGACGGCGATTTGCGCCGCCGCATGAGTGCCCGGCTTTTGTCCTTGAACGTCAGCGACGTGTTTACGCCGGGCGGCAAGAGTATCCGGGCCGACGCTTTGGCGAGCGAAGCCGTGCACTTCATGAACGTCAATAAAATCACGAACGTGTTCGTGGTCGATGGCGGAAAACCGATCGGCATTCTTCATATTCACGATTGTTTGCGCGCCGGTGTTGCATAAAAGGGAAAGACAAGCATTGAACGATCCTGACGGGATCCGACAGAGCGTTACGGACCGGAAGCCGGCGACGGATCGTGCGCATTCCGCGGCAATGTGGGCCGAACCCCGGCGGCGCCAGACCGACACGCAGCGCCATAGCCGCTTCGTCAGTAGGATGAAGGTGATCTTGCCGGCTGCGGCGGTGTTGATTCTTGTGCTCATCATGGCGTGGCCCCATTTGCAAATCAAAGACAACCGGTTTCGCATCGGATTCACGACCCTAAAATTGACCGGGAGTCAGGATAAAAGCATGATCAATCCGCGGTTCCTGGGGACCGACAAGAAAACCAAGCCGTTTGCGGTGACGGCGGATCTGGCGAAGAATGTGATCGCGGACGAAACGATGATGGAATTGGAAATGCCGAAGGCGGACATGACCCTGGAAGACGGATCGTGGCTGGTTCTGACGGCCAATACCGGTGTGTACGATAAAGAGAAAAAAATGTTGGCGTTGCGGACCAAGGTCAACCTGTTCCACGATTCTGGCTATGAATTCCGCACGTCGGTCGCTGACGTCGATCTTACAAAGGGATTGGCGGAAGGGGATCAGCCGGTCACCGGGCAGGGGCCTTTCGGCTCTCTGAAGTCCGAAGGGTTTCGCCTGATCGATAAGGGCCGGATCATTTATTTCACCGGCAAGGCCAAGTTGATCATGTACCCCGAGATATCCCAATCCCTTAAAAAGCAACCGGCGGTGCCGAAATGAGGCGCGGTTGCCGGAGCCGATATCTTTCGTGGGCGGGTTTGGTGTTGTGCGCCTTGCCTTTCGCCGCCGCCGCTCAAACGCTTAATTTCGCTAACACCGATAGCAAGGATCCGATCGAAATTACGGCCGAGCAGGGGATCGAATGGCAACGCGATAAATTGGTTTTTCTGGCCAAGGGCAATGCCCACGCGATCCGGGGCGACGTCAACGTTTACGCCGACACGTTGACGGCGCATTACCGCGAGAAAACCCAGGCAGACGCGAAAACCCAAACGAATTCCAAAGGGACCGAAATTTGGCGTCTCGACGCGGACGGCAATGTTCGGATCGTGTCGCCCGACCAGAAGGCCTTCGGCGATAAGGGCGTGTACGATGTCGACAAGGCGATCCTGGTGTTGACCAGTGCCGGCAAGCGGGTTCGGTTCGTCACCGCGCAGGACGTCATCAGTTCCGACAAGCAGCTTGAATATTGGGAAACCAAACAGATGGCCGTGGCGCGCGGCAACGCCGTGGCCACGCGTGAGGACCGGGTCTTGAAGGCCGACGTGTTGGCGGCGTACTTCCGTAAGGATGAACAGGGCAAGTCGCGGGTATACCGGATCGAGGCCTTTGACAACGTCCGGGTCAACACGGCCCAGGAACGGGCCATCGCGGACCGGGGCGTTTACGTGGTCGCGACCGGAATCGCGGTTCTGACCGGGCGGGTCCGGATGTTCCGGGGCTCCGATGAGCTCAACGGCTGCAAGGCGGAAATCAACCTGAATACCGGGATCAGCAAGCTTTTTAGCTGTCCGCCCTCGGCCGAGGGAGGCGGGCGGGTTCATGGTGTGCTAAAGTCCTCCAAGGGGAACAAGGCCCTGCCGTCGGGTAAGGAAAAATAAACCCCTCGGTTCCTAGAGTGACACCGGAGATTTAGACCGGAAAATGGCGAAAAAATCTATTTATCAAGGCCGCGGTAAGCGTCCGTCGTTGGTGCCGGTGGCGAAAGATTCCCCGGGCCCGAGGCTGGTTGCCGATAACCCGGGCCTGTATGCCGCCAATCTGGGCAAGCGTTTCAAGAAGCGCCCGGTCGTGCGCGGCGTGAGCCTGCATCTGCAGCGGGGCGAGATCGTCGGCCTGCTGGGGCCGAACGGGGCCGGAAAAACCACGTGTTTTTACATGATCACCGGCTTGCTGCCGCCGGATTACGGCACCGTGGTCATGGATGGCGACGACATCACGGATTTGCCCATGTACCGGCGCGCCCGCCTCGGGATCGGCTACCTGCCGCAGGAAGCGTCTATTTTCCGGGGCCTGTCGGTCGAAGCCAATATCCGGGCGATTTTGGAAGTCATCGAAAAATCTCATGAAAAACGCGAGGCCATGCTCGATGCGCTGTTGGCCGAGTTCTCGATCAGCCATCTTCGGCGCACGCCGGCCTTGGCCCTTTCCGGCGGCGAGCGGCGCCGTGTCGAAATCGCCCGCGCCTTGGCCTCCAACCCGCACTTTATTCTGCTCGACGAACCGTTCGCCGGTATCGATCCCATCGCCGTGTCGGATATCCGCGATCTTGTCATGCATCTCAAGGGCAAGGGCATCGGCGTGTTAATCACCGATCATAACGTCCGAGAAACGCTCGACGTGATCGATCGCGCTTATATCATCCACGACGGCATGGTCCTGATGGAAGGCGCTCCTTCGGATATCGTCGGGAATGAGGATGTGAGGCGGGTTTACCTGGGTGAGCGATTTAACCTGTAAGCGTTTGTTAAGGGCTCCAGGCTTAGGGGATGTCTGGCGTAATCGATGATCGCGGAACCGTGAGACTCCATTGCGATTCACCGGCGGGGCGGGGAGTCGCCGCATTCGGAAATAGAGTTGGGGAGTAACGAGCGCATGGCATTAGCTCCGCGGCTTGAGCTGCGTCAGAGCCAATCCCTGGTGATGACCCCACAGTTGCAGCAGGCAATCAAGCTGCTGCAACTCTCCAACATCGAGCTTGTCGAATACGTCGAACGCGAGCTCGAACAAAACCCCCTGCTCGAGCGTGAAGACGATGCCGTCGACGGCATGGAGCCGCCGGCGGAGCTGTCGTCCCTGGAAAACAACGCGGAAAACGGCCCGGAAAACGGCCAGGAAAGCGACATTGGCGCGGCCGACGGGCTGGAAGCGGATATCGATTTCGTTGCCGCGGCGACGTCGGGGGCCGAAAGCGAATCTCTCGATGCGCCGGACGATGCCATCTGGGACGGCGCCGGTCCCGGCGATGGCGGGAATTTCTCGGAGGCGACGGCATTTTCGCAGAGCCAGTCCGCCGGCGGCGGCTTCGACGGCGATTTGCCGGGTCTCGAGGAAACGCTGAGCGATTCGATTTCGCTGCAGGATCACCTGCGCTCGCAACTGACTATGATCGACGATGCCGTCGATCGCATCATCGCCGTGCATCTCATCGACCTCGTCGACGACTCCGGATATTTGCCGGCGGACTTGTCGCCCGTGGCCGATCTGCTGGGGTGTTCCGAAGAACGCGTCGGACAAACCTTGGAGAAGCTTCAGCAATTCGATCCCCCCGGAATCTTTGCGCGCAATTTGGCTGAATGTCTGGGCCTGCAGTTGCGCGATCTCGATCGTCTCGATCCCGCGATGCAGGCGTTGCTCGACAATCTCGATCTGTTGGCAAAGCGCGATCTGAATGCGCTCATGAAGGTCTGCGGCGTGGACGCCGAAGATATCAACGACATGGTCGCGGAAATCAAAGCCCTTAATCCGAAACCGGCCCTGGCGTTCGAGCAAACCGTCACCCAATCGGTCACGCCGGACGTTTTGATGCGCCAGAAAGCCGGCGGCGGTTGGATCGTGGAATTAAACTCGGAAACCTTGCCGCGCGTTTTGGTGAACAACAGCTATTTTGCGCAAATCAGCCGGGCGACCCGCAGCAAGGACGATAAGCGGTATATCGTCGACTGTTTGGCGTCGGCCAACTGGCTCGTGAAATCCCTGCATCAGCGCGCCACGACGATCCTGAAAGTCGCGACCGAGATCGTGCGCCAGCAGGAAAGTTTCTTTTTGAACGGCGTTCAGTCGCTGCGGCCCTTGGTGCTCCGCGATATCGCCGATGTGATCGAGATGCACGAAAGTACGGTCAGCCGGGTCACGTCGAATAAATTCATGGCGACGCCGCGCGGGATTTACGAACTCAAATATTTTTTCACGCCGGCGCTCGGCAATGCGTTCGGCGGCTCGTCTCATTCCGCGGAATCGGTCCGTCATCGAATCAAGTCGTTGATCAACGGCGAGCCCGCCGAGAAAATTCTATCGGACGATAAGATCGTCGAGATTCTTCAGAAGGAAGGGGTGGACATCGCCCGCAGGACGGTAGCGAAATACCGCGAAGCCATGGGAATCGGCTCATCGGTCCAGCGCCGCCGCCACAAGCGGGCCGCCCTTTGAGGCGGGAAACGTGGCACTTTGGCCCGGATTTCCAAGGTTTTTCGGGCCCCTTGACACTCCCGGCCCCGGCCACTACTTTCCGGGCCTTCGAAAGGCTGCACGGCTGGGTAACGCATTGAGAGGGTTCATGCGCCGCAGCATTAAAGCGGATGCATCGCAGCCGGAATTTGTCGCCGCAACGGAGCGCTGTATAACCCGCTGAGGGAAGAACGGCCGCATTCATGGATATTTCAATACAAGGCAAGCATGTGGATATCGGCGACGTGTTACGGATGCACGCCGAACAAAATCTCGATCATACGGTTGCCAAGTATTTCAACCGGGCCTTGGACGCGTCCGTGACGTTTTCGAAGGAAAGCCACATGTTCCGTACGGACATTCTGGTTCATGCCGGACGCGGCCTGACGATGCAGGGCAGCGCCGCCAACGGCGATGCCTATATTGCGTTCGATCAGGCCCTGGAGCGGATCTCGAAGCAATTGCGCCGCTACAAGCGCCGCTTGGTCGATCATCATAAGCGCGCGCCGGAAGAGTCCTTGATGGCTCAGCAATACGTTCTGGCGCCCGAAGCGGAAGACGAGGTGCCCGAAGACGCGCAGCCCGTCATCGTCGCCGAAATGCCGCATGAAATCGCGACCCTGACGGTCGGCGAGGCGGTCATGCGGATGGATTTAGCGAATGCGCCGATCACGATGTTCCGGAACCGGGCGCATGGCGGCATCAATGTCGTTTACCGGCACCCTGACGGCCACATCGGCTGGATCGATCCCAGCAATGTTTCGCAGGAAAAATCTTAACGATTAAAAGGTAGGTAACGGTATGGATATTGCCGATCTTCTTACAGTCGATTGCATCGTCGCGGACCTGCGGGTAACCAGCAAAAAACAGGCCCTGCAGGAATTGGCCCGGCGGGTTGCCGACCTTGCGGGCTTGCACGAGCGTTCCGTCTTCGACGTTTTGATCGAGCGCGAACGTCTCGGCACCACGGGGGTCGGCAACGGGATTGCCATTCCGCACGGCAAGCTTCCGAATCTCGACCGGTTGTACGGCTTGTTCGCCCGGTTGGAGAAACCGATCGATTTTCATGCAATCGACGATCAACCCGTCGATTTAATCTTCCTGCTGCTCGCGCCCGAATCCGCCGGGGCGGATCACCTCAAGGCGTTGGCCCGGGTTTCGCGGCTGTTGCGGGACAAGGCCGTTTGCGAGAAATTGCGCGGGACCGATGATGCGGAGGCGTTGTTCGCGCTCCTGACGGAATCGGCGGAACACCGGGCCGCCTGAGGGCCGGGGCACCTTTACTTTACGGTGACTCTAGAGTCCGAGACGTGCCCGGTTAGTGCCCGGTTAGTG
>JBBDTH010000082.1:29417-39378 GCA_040904505.1 Rhodospirillales bacterium
GTGCCCGGTTAGTGCCCGGTTAGTGGACGCTGAGGGGTTCGAGATCGTTGTCGCGAATGGCGGCATAGGCCAGATCGCGCCGCTCCATGACGCCGAGGCGTTGTCCGTCGGCACCGAAAATTCCGAATGCCTGGACGCCCTCAACGGTCACCGGCCGCACGTAGGCGACGTAATTGATGCCCAGGGACGCCAGTTCATTGGCCGAGAGGCGGCGCAGCCGATCGTCGTCCAAGAGGATGTCCACTTCGGGTATCATGTCTAGTTCGTTTTCTTCGTTTTTCATCATCATGTTCCACATAGGCCTCGTAACGGGGGTTATGTATCGGTTTCGACCTCGACGGTTTTCGAACCGAGGGTCCGGGGTCCGGCCGGTTTGCCTTTGCCGTTTCCGGCGGCCTTCTCGATTTCGATCGTGCGGACTTCCGGCTCGTGCACCTCGCGTTCGAGATTGATATGCAGGAGGCCGTTATCCAAATGGGCTCCCGCGACCTCGATTCCTTCCGCCAAAACGAAACTGCGTTGAAACTGGCGCGCGGCAATGCCGCGGTGCAGGAAGATGCGGTTCGAGTCGTCTTCCGAATTCCGGCCGCGCACGATCAACTGATTTTCCTCGATCGTGACGCTGAGGTCATCCATCGAAAAACCCGCAACGGCAAGCGTGATGCGTAAATTGTTCTCGCCGGTTTGCTCGATATTGTAAGGGGGGTAACCCTCAGACGACATTTTCGACGCTTGGTCGAGAAGGCGTTCGAAATGATCAAAACCCAATAACAGGGGGCTATTGAAACCCGTTAATCTCGGCATGGCCGCGATCTCCTCTTAAACGTGAGCGAGTGCGTCGTTCGGACCCTTTTTTCGAGGCATCCGCCCATAACATGGGGGGTGCGGCGCGACCCGTCAAGGGGGCGGCGGGGGCCGGTTTAGGAGGCAGGAAGGAGAGAACCGGGCCTAGCCGGTCCGGCGCTCGTGGATGGGTTCGTGGGCGGGCACGTACATCTCGCCGCAGTAGGCACTGTCGGGATAGAGCGCGGCCGAGTGGCGCATTTTGCGGCGGTGCTCGGGCCACGAATAGTCCTTGGATGCTTTGTGCTGCGCGGCGGTGTTGTCCCAGATCAGCAGGTCGCCGGTCCGCCACTTGTGCCGATAGACGTTTTCGGGCCTGGTGATATGGGCCTGAATTTCCCGGATGGCCGCCCGGCCCTCGTCTTCCGGCATGCCCGTGAGTCCGAACGCGTAAGTCTCGTTGATGAACAGCGATTGCTTGCCGGTCAGGGGATGCGGGCGCACGACCGGGTGGGTGACGTCCGGGGTCTGCTGTTTTTGCTCGTCCGAGAGATCCTGGCGCCCGGTAATCGCCTCGTCTTCCTGGTGCTTCATGTTTTGACGCCGGGCATACTGGAAAATGCCGCGCCGGCCTTCGATGATCTTCTTGAGATGCGCGGGCAGCGTTTCATAAGCGCGCACCACGTTCGCGAAATACGTATCGCCGACGGTGGAGCCGTCTGGGTTCGGTTGCGGCACCTCCTCGGCGAACAGGAACGAACACCGGCTCGGCCGCAGCAGGAAGCACAAATCAGAATGCCACGCCACGCCCGCATAGGCGCTGCCGATGGTTTTGCCTTTTTCCTGGATGTTAGTAATCAGATGGATCGGCGGGTATCCCGGCAGGCCGAATTCGTTCGAGCGGACGTGAACATTGGGCGTGCCGAAGCGGGCGGTCAAATCGACCTGGCTTTGCGGCGACAGGGTTTGATCGTGAAAAACCAGCACGTGGTTTTCGTCGAAGGCGTCCTCGATTTGGGCGAAGGTCGCGTCGTCGAGATTGTCGAGATCGACTCCGAGGATTTCCGTGCCCAGCGGGGCGCCGTTGCCGGTATTTTTACGAATTTCGAACGCCATGTTTCTGCCTGTCCCTTGCGTTGATATCGATGAAGATCCGTCCGCGAACGGCTTCGACTTTACATATGGTTTTATACTATTGTTTTGCAACATGAACCGGGATTTTGCAAATCGAAACGAAACGAAACGGGTAAGTGGCGCGGTCAAGGCCTTGTTCGCCGCGCTTCTGGTGATCGCTTTACTGTGCCCCGCGCCGGTTCGAGCCAACCCGGAAGAGAACGGCGTCCTCAGCGTTCAGATCGAAAACGACCTGTTCGGCAGCGGCTCGGACCGCCATTACAGCAACGGCGCGCGGTTGGCATGGCTGTCGGCGGAAAACGACGTGCCGGACTGGGTCCGCACGGCGGCCGGCTTTATCCCGGTTTTTGACGTCACCGGCAAGCTGCGGACCAGTTACGAAATCGGCCATAATATCTATACGCCCGATAACACCGCCACGGCGGCCCTGATTCCCAATGACCGGCCCTACGCCGGGTATCTTTACGCCGGTATCGGATTGGTGTCGGACACCGGCCGGCGTCTCGATAACCTGCAATTGGCGTTCGGCGTCATCGGGCCGTCGGCCTTCGGCAAAGAGATCCAGAGCAACTGGCATACGCTCATCAACTCGTCCGATCCCAAAGGCTGGGGCAACCAGCTTAAGGACGAACTCGCGATCATGCTCACCTATGAGCGCAAATGGCGGGGGATACGCGAATTCGATGCAATCGGGCTCGGCGTCGATATGACGCCCCACGTCGGGGCCGCCCTCGGCAACGTCTTCACGCATGCCGCCGCCGGTGTGACGGTACGGGTCGGGGCCGATTTGCCGAACGATTACGGTCCGCCGCGCATCCGCCCGAGCCTGCCCGGTTCGGATTTCTTCATCGCCCGGGACAGGCTCGGTTGGTACTTGTTCGCCGGCTTCGAGGGCCGTTTGGTCGGGCGTAATATTTTCCTCGACGGCAATACCTTCCGCGACAGCCACAGCGTCGATAAAAAATATCTTGTGGGAGATTTTCAGGCCGGTGTGGCGTTCACCTACGGTCGGGCCCGTTTGGCCTATACCTATATCCTGCGCAGCAAGGAATTCCATCAGCAGGATGACTTCGACCAGTTCGGGTCCGTGAGCCTGGCGATCCGGTTCTGACGCCGTTCGCGGTCAATCGCCGCCGAACGTGATCCCTTGGGCGAGCGGCAAGGCATCGGAGTAATTGATGGTATTGGTGGCCCGGCGCATATAGTTCTTCCAGGCGTCCGATCCGGATTCGCGCCCGCCCCCGGTTTCCTTCTCGCCGCCGAAGGCGCCGCCGATCTCGGCGCCGCTGGGGCCGATGTTGACGTTGGCGATGCCGCAATCGCTGCCCGCCGGGGAGAGAAAGATTTCGGCTTCGCGCAGGTCGCCGGTAAAGACGGCGGACGCCAATCCTTGCGGCACGTCGTTGTGCATCGCAATGGCGTCGTCGAAGGTCCGGTACGTCATCACGTACAGAACCGGCGCGAATGTCTCCTGTTTGACGATTCCGGTTTGGGCGGGCATTTCGGCTAGGGCCGGCTTCACGTACCAGGCATCCGGAAAGGATTTCTCGAGCGTTCGCCCGCCGCCGAAGACGGTGCCGCCGTCCCGGCGGACTTGGACCAGCGCCGTTTCCATGGCCTCGAAGGCCGCGCGCCCGATCAGCGGGCCCATCAGGGTTTTCGGTTCCAAGGGCGAGTCGATGGGGATGCCGGCGTAGACCCGCTTGAGGCGGGCGAGCAGATCGCCGTGAATGTCCTCATGCACGATCAAGCGGCGGAGCGTGGTGCAGCGTTGTCCGGCGGTGCCGACGGCGGAAAACGTAATCGCCCGTTCGGCAAGATCGAGATCGGCCGTCGGTGCAACGATCATGGCGTTGTTGCCGCCGAGTTCGAGCAGCGTGCGCCCCAGGCGCGCGGCCACCGCCGGCGCGACGATCTTCCCCATCCGCGTGCTGCCGGTCGCGCTGATCAGCGCCATCCGGGGATCATGGATCAAGGCGTGGCCCGCCGTGTCGCCGCTGCCGATCACCGTCTGGATGAGACCGGCGGGCACGGCGCCGAATTTTTGCACGGCGCGGGCGAAAATCTTCTCACAGGCCAGCGCGCACAGCGGCGTTTTTTCGGAAGGCTTCCAGATCACGCTGTCGCCGCACACGATGGCCAGGGTGGCGTTCCAGGCCCACACGGCGACCGGGAAATTGAACGCCGAGATGACGCCGACGGGGCCCAACGGATGCCATGTTTCCATCATGCGATGACCGGGGCGCTCGGATGCGATGGTCAGGCCGTACAATTGACGCGACAGGCCGACGGCGAAATCGCAGATGTCGATCATCTCCTGAACTTCGCCGAGGCCTTCGGCCAGGATCTTTCCCGATTCGATCGTGACCAAGCGCCCGAGCGGCTCTTTTGCCGCGCGCAATTCCTCGCCGAACAGGCGGATCAGCTCGCCCCGCTTGGGCGGCGGCACGATGCGCCAAGCTCTGAAGGCCGTTTCGGCGGCCGCTATTTTGTCCGTTACATCCTGTGCGCCGTGGGTTGGGAGGCGGGCGACGGTCGTGCCGTCGATCGGGGTTGTGACGGCGAGATCGCCCGTCTTCAAGGTATCGGGGTCCAAACCCAAGTCGGCCAATGTCGTATCGATGTTCATGGTCATCCGCTTTTTATGTCATGCCGCGGCGTAGTAGCGTCCGAATCGATTGGCGAGGAAATCGTTCAAAGCGACATCTTCCTGATGAACGAACCCTTTTTGCGGAAGCTTGCCCTCGAACATCAAATCGAGAACCGCGCAAACGCTCGCGGCCGTCGTGATCTGGATCGCGCTCCACGTCGTTCCTTGAATTTCCCGGCTGTACACCTTGTTGGCATACGATTCCTGCGTCAGCTTGCCGTTTTGTTTGCCGGTCACCGTGACGAAGATCAACACCACATCCTGTTTCGTCATCGGGATGGCGTATTCGAGCACGTTTTTGAGCACATCCCGGCGTTCTCCCAGGCGCAGATCGTCGATCAGGATTTTCATGCGTTCGCAATGGCCGGGATAGCGAACCGTTTTATAGTTCAATTCGCGCACGGTGCCGTCGAGAGTCTCGCATAGGGTCGCGATGCCGCCGGAGGTGTGAAACGCCTCGTACTCGATGCCGTCGAGGGAAAAGTGCTCAAGACCTTCGAGCGGCAGGACTTCCCGGCGTTCGCCGCCGTGGATGACGTCGCAGGGATTGCAATAGGCGTTGATCAGGCCGTCCGTGCTCCACGTCAGGTTATAGAGCAGGGCGTTGGTCGGAAACTGCGGCAGCGCCCCGATCCGAATTTCGACCGTTTCGAGTGTTTCGAACCGTTTGGTGAGATCGTACGTGACGATCGAGGCGAAACCGGGCGCGAGACCGCATTGCGGCATGAACGCCGTATCGGCTGTTGCCGCGATATCGCGGATTTTATGCGCCGTTTCCACGTCCTCGGTGAGATCAAGATAGTGAAGGCGGGCCTTGCGGGCCGCTTCGGCGACGGCCGTATCGAAAAAGAACGGCAAGGCGCTGATCACCGCGTCGCGGCCGTCCATGAGGGAACGCAGGGCCGTTTCGTCGGTAACGTCGATGGTTTGGGTCGTAACGTTCTTGCCGGAAAGCGACTTCAAGGAGTCTTCGTGCCTGTCGCCGGCCACGACATCGTACTCGCCGGTATCGGCCAGCAGATCGATAATGGCGGCGCCGATGCGTCCGGCCCCCAGCACCAAAAGTTTTCTCACCGCGCGACCTCCCTGCGACGTTCGACCTCTTACCCTTCATGATGGGGCCGCGGGAACGTCAACACAAGACGCGAGCGGAGAGCAGGCGGTTAAAAAAAGCCGGCGCGCCGGGCATCACCGGCTTTTACAGCGGGATGCCCTTGTCCTTGACGGTCTCGATGCCGCGGTGCGTCCAGTTCTTGCCGGTCGCCAACAAGCAGCTGACGCCGCTCGGCATGGTCATGAGGATCGTCCAGCTTCCGGTCGCGGATGCGAAGACCTCGATCATACGTCCGGCGGTGTCGAGACCGGCCGAAACGGGCGCTTCGGCATAATCCTGTTTGAGTGTCTTGGCGATTTTGTCCCGGTTCTCGCAGGCCATTTGGGCCTGGCCCGCGGACGATGCGAGGAGCGTGAGAACAAAAACGCTGCCGAGCGTAAGGAAAGTTTTGCGAACCATGGCATACACTCCGTTTTGCGGCCGTGGCGGCCTTTTCGAGTCGTCCCTGGTTCGGATCGGGCCGTGGTTTTTGGGGCGCCCGATTTCGCGATTTTGGCCTAAAACACAAGATATCGGTTAAAAGTTAATATTTTGGTACCATGACTGGACGATGACCGACATATGATCGGGGTTCCGGACGTGCCGCCGAACCGGGACATCGGCACACGAAAAGGCATCGTCATGACGGCGCCGATCTCTTAAACAGGGGTCGGAGCGTTTGATTTTACGAATCGGAGATAAACGATGGACGAAGCCACGATTTCCAAGATCGCCGTTCAGGTGTCGGACATGATTTTGAAATACGGCCTGAACCTTTTGGGGGCCGTCATTCTTCTGATCGCGGGCTGGCTTTTCGCCGGCTGGTCCGGCCGGGCGGTCCGCCGGGCGCTCGATCGGGCACCCCGCATGGATGAAACCCTGAAGCCGTTTCTTTCGACGCTGGTCCGCTACGTCGTATTGACCTTGGTTCTGGTTGCGGTTCTGGCCCAATTCGGCGTTCAGACGACCAGCATTATTGCCGTCGTCGGCGCCGCCGGCTTGGCCGTGGGCTTGGCGTTGCAGGGGACGCTTGCCAACATCGCGGCGGGCGTGATGCTGCTGGCGCTGCGTCCCTTCGGTGCCGGTGATTATATCGATGCCGACGGCATTTCCGGAACGGTCAAGGAGATCGGCCTGTTCCTGACCTATCTGGAAACGCCGGACGGCTTGTATCGTACCGTTCCCAATTCCCAAATCGCGAACAAGTCCATCACGAATTATTCCCGCCTGCCTGATCGGCGGGTCGATCTCGCACTCGGCATCGGCTATGGCGACGATATCGATGCCGCGCAGTCCGTTCTGCTTTCGGTGATGAAGGAGGACGGCCGAATCAGACCCGATCCCGAGCCGCAGGTCATGGTCATGGCACTGGCCGACAGTTCGGTCAACCTGAATTTACGGTGCTGGGTGGGGCGCGCCGATTATTGGCCGGTGTTGTTCGATCTGACCAAGAACACCAAACAACGCTTGGATCGGGAAGGCATTTCGATCCCATTTCCGCAGCGCGACGTTCATATTTTTTCGGACGCGGGGCCGCGGCTTGATTAGATCGGATCATAATTTATCGGAAACACTTCTTGGTTCCGACGAACCATGATCTGCTCTAATGGCCGGCCAGGCAGGACTCGACCAGCGCAAGCAGGTCTTCGTCGGTGAAGGGTTTGTTAAGCGTGCGGTCGGCGCCAAGTTCCTTCGCGAATTTCAGGTAGGCGTCCGTCCGAAACCGGCCGCCGCCGGAAATCGCGATAATCGGAATGTCGGGCCTGAGCTTTTTGAATTCACGAATGGTTTCCAGTCCTTCCTTGTCGGGCATGACGATGTCCGTAATAACGAGATCGAAAATGTTCGTTTCGAAAATTTTATTCGCCCGTATCCCGTCGTCCGCTTCGGTTACGTCGTGATTTGCGGATTCCAGAATTTCCCGAAGCGTGAACCGCACCATTTCCTCGTCATCGATGATGAGT
The DNA here is from genome assembly GCA_040904505.1 of Rhodospirillales bacterium. GTDB lineage: Bacteria > Pseudomonadota > Alphaproteobacteria > Rhodospirillales > CALINB01 > CALINB01. The sequence continues at coordinate 37,042 of JBBDTH010000082.1, forward strand.
ATATGTGCCATGGCAATCTTTCAATTAAGAATGTGACGGCTTACCCGGCCGCTGACGGCTGTTTTGCCTGAATGGCAAGGCCGTCGGACCGGCTGTCCGTCGTGATTAAAGGAAGATAAATCTCGAATGTCGTGCCCTCGCCGGGCCGGCTCGTAACGTGAATGGCGCCGTCGTATTGTCTCAATACGCCATAAGCGGTCGAAAGCCCCAGCCCCGTCCCCTTGCCGACGGCTTTGGTGGTGAAAAAGGGATCGAATACATGGTCCAGGGTTTGCGGGTCCATCCCGTGACCGTTGTCGCTGATCGTTATTTTGGCGTAGGCTCCTGTGTGCATGTTGGGAACGGTTTTCGCCAAGGTTTCGTCGGCATCGATTGCGGAGAGGCTGACGTTGATTTTTCCGGTCTTGGGGTCGACGGCGTCGGCGGCGTTCCCGATGATATTCAACAGGATGGTTTCGATTTGACCGGCATCGACAAGTGCTTTGCCGGCGTCGCCTTCCGACGATTTGGTGAAGGCAATAGACGGCAAGAGGATCGATTTGCTTAATTCCGTTGCGTTGTCGACGATTTCGCTCACGCTCACGGCTTCCGTTTTCGAGGCATTTTGCCGGCTCAACGCCGTAATGCGGGTGACCAAATCCTTGGCGTTCAAGGCGGCTTGAATGACCTTCTCCAGCCGTTTGTATTCGACGCTTTCGGCGGGCAACGCCTTGAGGGTCATTTGGGTCAAGGCAAGGATGGGCAACAACAGATTGTTGAGATTATGCGCGATACCGCTCGCCAAAACGCCGAGGGACTCGAGCCGTTGCGCGTGGCGCAGCATGTCCTGCGTATGATGCTTTTCGGCGATCTCCCGCTCGAGCTGTTCCAGTGCTCCGTTCAGGGCATGAATCGGCAAGGCGCTTAACGTGAGAAAAATAAGCAGGCCCGTCGTAATGCCCAGAAAGATCGCATAGCCCGTCGCGGTCCAAATGCCGTCCATGCTTTCGGAAAATTCGACATGCCCTAAAACCCGATCGCCGTTTCCTATTTTTCCGGTGCGGGTTAAGACCGGTGCTTCGAGTTTGACGTCCGTTGCGACGATGACGTTCCCGTCGGTATCGAGAATCCGGCGCAATTGGTTCCGGCGCTCGAGAGGCGGTTGCCCGTGCGTCAGGATGCCGCTCAGGGAATTCAGGTTAAACCGCCATAGTTCGCCTTGAGTGTAGAGAAATTCCGAGACGAGGATGGCTTGGCGTTCCGCCAGGGACTGCAGGTGATTCGATAAGCCGTTGTAGGCCGTCAGAAAATAGATGGCGGGAATGATGACGGCGGTAAACAGGCCGATGGCGAACGCCATGCCGAAGATCGTTCTTTTGATGATTCGGTTGTTCGCCATGTCAGTTGCCGGCGCTTCTTTGCAAGGGCGCATGACCGGTTTGGCGCAGGATCGCCGAACCTTCGGCCGAAAAGACAAAATCGAAGAACTGGACGACGGGCGGTTCGGGCTTGTTCCTCACGATAAATCTGAATGTTTTGCTCAGCGGATAAGACCGATCGGCAATCGTTTTGGGCGCGGCGGTCGTGCCGTTATAGGAAAGCACGTTGAGTGGATGCTTTTCGGAAAGGGCCTGCGCTAGACTCGTAAAACCGATCGCTCCCGGCGTGGTCTCGATCATATGAGCATTCTTCTGCTCCGTGTAGAGGATGGGAATGCCGGCGGCCATGAGGATATTTCGGTATACTCGATCGAAGCCCGACACCTGGCGTGCCAAAATGCGGGTGTTGCTGTCCGAGAGCGGCCGGAGGATCGGGCGGATCGGTGTGCCGTCGTGCCAGTGTCGTATCGTGCGGCTGAAAATATCGAGGATTTGATCCGTCGTGACGTCGACGATTTTGGTGCGGGCGGGGGTGACGAAAACCACCGCCGACTGGCCGTACGGAATCTCCCGGGCGCCGGCTTGGCGCTCCTTGCTTTTCAGGGAGCGGGAAGCGAGGCCGAGATCGAGCGCGTCGGACAGAACGGCCTTGATGCCGCCGCCCGAGCCGAGACTGGCAAGAATCTTGATTTCAACGCCGCGATGCCGTGCGCTATAGGCGTCCGCCATCATGTGCATCGTGCCGAGGGCGCCGCCCGCCCCGCCGAGCACGAGGGTCTCGGCAAGCCCGGCGGCGGGGGCCGCCGCCCAACACAATCCAAGGCATAGTAAGGCTCTCGCCGCTAACGTGTGCATACCGTCCGTCTTCCGCCGGTTTCCGTCATCGGAATCGAGCCTTTACGCTAGCATTCCTGCGGGCTCGTCCCTAGAGCAGGTTCATTGAAAAAGGAATCGGAAGGGGATTCCCAAACGGCGTGAT
>JBBDTH010000083.1:0-6981 GCA_040904505.1 Rhodospirillales bacterium
AAAACCATCGGTTTTCGGGCAATCCTAACGTCCGGGATGACAATGGAGTACAGACTCTAAATCATGATCCCATCTAGACTTTCGGCAATGGCCGGGCGATGATCGGGATCGCGAACAAAGGTATTATAATACCCTGTTTCTAACCGCCCGGAATACTTGGATTTTATCCGTTGACAGGGGGCGTTTTTTTGCGATACTCCGCCGCCTGTTTCGAAACTACCCCATTTATGAAGGATACCGCGGTGAAGACCTATTCCGCCAAACCGGCCGACGTCGAGCACAAGTGGCTGCTGATCGATGCCGAGGATCTCGTTCTCGGGCGCCTGGCCTCGATCGTCGCCTTGCGCCTGCGCGGCAAGCACAAGCCGATGTACACCCCGCATATCGATTGCGGCGATCATATCGTGATCGTCAATGCCGAGAAGGTGCGCCTCAAGGGCACCAACAAGCTCCGGGACAAGAAATATTACTGGCATACCGGCTATCCGGGCGGCATCAAGAACCGCTCGGCCGAGCAGGTGTTGAGCGGCGAACACCCGGAGCGGGTGGTTTACAAGGCTATCGAACGGATGATCAGCCGCAATCCGCTGGGCCGCCAGCAGATGACCAAATTACACGTGTATGCCGGTGCCGAGCATCCGCATGAAGCGCAAAAGCCCGAGGTCTTGGACGTCGCGGCGATGAACCCCAAGAATAAGAGATAGACGGTATCATGGCCGAAGAAACCACGACGACCCTCGATAATCTGAAAGACGCGCTGGCCGAGGCGCACGCGCCGGCGGCAACCGACGGCGCCGCGCCTGCGGTTGTTCATGCGGCGGCGGACGCGGATGCGTTGCCGGAACCCAAGAAAGACGCCCTCGGGCGCTCGTACGCGACCGGCAAGCGCAAGAACGCGGTCGCGCGGGTTTGGGTCAAGCCGGGCTCCGGCAAGATTCAGATCAACGGCAAGGACGCGGTTCTGTATTTCGCCCGGCCCGTGCTGCAGATGATCATCAACCAGCCGTTCGAGGTGTCGGCGCGCAAGGATCAGTTCGACGTGGTGTGCACCGTGACCGGCGGCGGCCTGTCGGGCCAGGCGGGCGCGGTCCGTCACGGCATCAGCAAGGCGCTGGTTCTGTTCGAGCCGGGCTTGCGCAAGCCGCTCAAGAAGCAGGGCTTCCTGACCCGCGATTCCCGCGTCGTCGAGCGTAAGAAGTACGGCCGCGCCAAAGCGCGACGTAGCTTCCAGTTCTCGAAACGCTAAACCGCAAGGATTTCTACCCGAAACAAAGGGCGTCCGGTGCGGGACGCCCTTTTTGTTTGCGCCTTTTTGTTTGATATGGGGGAAGGGCAAGGTTATGAGCAAGGATATGAAACGGATCAAGATCGCCATCGTCGGGGCCAGCGGCTACACGGGCGCGGAACTCGTGCGCCTGCTGGCGCGCCATCCGAACGCGGAACTCAGCGCGCTGACGGCGGACCGCAACGCGGGCAAGCCGGTATCACACGTGTTTCCCCATCTCGGCGGCCTGGACTTGCCGGCGATGATCAAGAAGGAAGAGGTCGATTGGTCCGGCATCGATATCGTGTTCTGCTGCCTGCCGCACGGCACCACCCAGGAATTCATCGCCGGATTGCCGGAGCATCTGAAAGTCATCGACCTGTCGGCGGATTTCCGCCTCGAGAATGTGGATACCTACGCCGAGTGGTACGGCCACGCGCACCGGGCGCCCGAGCTGCAAAAGCAAGCCGTTTACGGCATCACCGAACTGGCGCGCGATGCGATCAAGACCGCGCGGCTGGTGGCGAACCCGGGCTGTTATCCGACGTCCGTGCAATTGCCGCTGGTGCCGTTGATCGCCGCGGGGCAAATCGCGACCGACGCTATCATCATCGACGCGAAATCCGGCGTGTCGGGTGCGGGGCGGGCCGCCAAGGAGGCGACGTTGTTCGCGGAAGTCTCCGAGGGCATTCATGCCTACGGGGTCGCCGCGCATCGCCACGCGCCCGAGATCGAGCAAGGCCTGAGCGCGGCGGCGGGCAAGGAGATCGTCGTCAATTTCACGCCGCACCTGATGCCGATGAACCGGGGCATCCTCGCGACGATCTACGTCGCGTTGTCTAAGGGCGTCGGCGCGGAGGATCTGCACGCGACGCTGAGCGAGCGGTATGCAGGCGAACCGTTCGTGCGCATCCTCCCGTTCGGCGCCGTGCCCCACACCCGGCACGTGCGCGGCTCCAATCATTGCTTGATCGGTGTGGTGACGGACCGCGTGTCGGGCCGCGCCATTATCGTGTCCGTAATCGATAACCTGGTGAAGGGCGCGTCGGGCCAGGCGGTGCAGAACATGAACCTGGTCTGCGGCCTGGATGAGACCACCGGCCTCGAACAAGAACCGCTGTTTCCTTAATGTCTGGAAACCCTCATCCTTTGACAAGCTCAGGATGAGGACGATTAAGAGAACCTCATGGTGTGCCTGTCGAACCATGAGGCACTATTCATATTTTGAAAATTAAACGTCCAGTTCCTTCACGAACTGGGCGTGTTCCTGGATGAAGGCGTAGCGCAACTCGGGCTTGCGGCCCATCAGGCTTTCAACCAGTTCGGCGGTCGGATCGAGCTTCTCTTTGGTCTTGGATTTTTTGGCCGAGGCGGCGTGCCCGACCGGTTTCAGGCTGCCTTCGAGCGTCACCTGCAGCAACAGGCGCTTGCCCGGGTCCATGGTCGTCTCTTTGAGCTGCGACGCCGGCATTTCGCCGAGGCCCTTGAAGCGGCTGATCTCGACCTTGCCGCGCCCGGCGAACTCCTTCTTCATCAGCGCGTCCTTGTGGGTGTCGTCGCGCGCGTACATCGTTTTCGCGCCCTGGGTGAGGCGATAGAGTGGCGGGATCGCGAGGTACAAATGCCCGCCCTCGATCAGGCCCGGCATTTCCTTGAAGAAGAACGTCATGAGCAGCGAGGAGATGTGGGCGCCGTCGACGTCGGCGTCGGTCATGATGATGACCTTTTCGTAGCGCAGTTTGCTCGCGTCGAAGTTGCCGCGCGTGCCGCAGCCCAAGGCCTCGATCAGATCGGACAGTTCCTGGTTCGCCATCAATTTATCGGTGGTGGCGGAAGCCACGTTCAAAATCTTGCCGCGCAAGGGGAGGATCGCCTGGGTGCGCCGGTCGCGGCCCTGTTTGGCCGAACCGCCCGCCGAGTCGCCTTCGACGAGGAAAATCTCCGTGCCGGCCGAAGAGCCGGCCGTGCAATCGGTCAGCTTGCCGGGGAGCCTCAATTTGCGGGTCGCGCTCGAGCGTTTGACCTCGCGCTGCTGGCGCTGCAGGCGGCGGTCCTCCGAGCGGCGCACCGCGTACTCGAGCAGCGCCTTGGCGGTCGCGGTATCCGACGTCAGCCAGTGCTCGAAATGATCGCGCACGCTGTTCTCGACCAGGCGCGCGGCTTCGACGGTCGCGAGCCGTTCCTTGGTCTGGCCCTGGAACTGCGGATTCGGGATGAACACCGACAGCATCACGCAGGCGCCGCCCAGGATGTCCTCGGCGTTGATGTTCTTGGCGGCCTGCTTTTGGCCGAGCCGCTCGGCGTAGGCGCGGATGGCCTTATAGAGTGCGGTGCGAAAGCCCGCTTCGTGCGTGCCGCCTTGCGGCGTGCTGACCGTGTTGCAATAGGAATTGAAGAACGAGTCTTCGTCCTCGGGCCAGGCGACGGCCCATTCGACCTTGCCGGGGCCATTACTCTGGCCGTTGCTCTGGCCGCCGTTGAGTTTGCCGGTGCCGGCGAACGGCTTGTCGGTGGCGGTGGCGCGGCCCTCGAGCGCGGAGGCGAGATAATCGCTGAGGCCGCCCGGAAAATGCAGGGTCGCCTTATCGGGCGTGTCGTCGTTTTTCTTGAGCAGCGCAGGATCGCACGACCAGGTGATCTTCACGCCCCGGAACAGGTACGCCTTCGAGCGCGCCAGGCGGTAAAGCCGCGCCGGCGCGAACGAAACCGTACCGCCGAAAATCTCGGGATCGGGATGAAACGTGATGACGGTGCCGCGCCGGTTGTTGACCTTGCCCCGGTTCTCGAGTGCCGAGGTGGGCGCGCCGCGTTTGTAGGTTTGCACCCAAAGCTGCTGGTCGCGCGCGACCTCGACCGTGAGATCGTCCGACAGCGCGTTGACGACCGACAGTCCGACGCCGTGCAGGCCGCCGGAGGTCTCGTACGCCTTGCCGCCGAATTTGCCGCCCGAGTGCAGGGTGGTCATGATGACTTCGAGCGCCGATTGCTTTTTGAATTTCGGATGGGGGTCGACCGGAATGCCGCGGCCGTTGTCCTTCACGGTGATCACGTCGCCGGCGTCGAGATGGATTTCGATATGATTGGCATGGCCCGCGACCGCTTCGTCCATCGCGTTGTCCATGACCTCGGCGGCCAGATGGTGAAGCGCGTTCTCGTCGGTGCCGCCGATGAACATGCCGGGGCGGCGGCGGACGGGCTCCAGCCCCTCGAGAACCTCGATGTCCTTCGCGGAGTAGGCGTTGCGCCCGCCGCTCGATGCCGGGGGCGACGGCGCCGCGGTTTTAGCGGCGGCCGTTTTTTTCGGGGCTTTTTTCGAAGAACCTTTCGCCGCCCGGCTTTTTGGGCCGGTTTTGGGCGCCGCGCCCCAGAGATCCATTTGATTCATCGTTTTTCCCGAGGGTTTGCGCGTGGTTTTACTCGTAGTTTTACTCGTGGCTTTTCCGGCGGTCTTTTTGGTCTTCTTAGCGGTTTTGGCGGGTTTTTTCTTGGCGGTGCGCTTGGCCATGTGCGTTCCAAGGTGTTCCTTATGCGTTCCGGTTGCCGATGGTCGATGCCGGGAAACGGCGCGCCGATCCTATAGGGGCGCTCGGGCGCTATCAAGCACCATCATGTGCTTAGACCATACCGTTTAACAAGATATTGTGGCTTTTTAGGGGCTTTGGAACTCTGCCTGGATCAGAGCGCGGCCCAACCGATGATCAGCCACAGATAGCCCGCCAGGAACAGGCCGAAAAGAGCCAGCAACTCGGAAAAAAATTGACTTGGCGACATGATCTAAACTCCCCTATAATTAGAACATAACAGGAACATTTATCGACCTTAGCTAAATGAGAACAAAATAGCAACATTCTTTTTAGCATCCTTTGTCGTCATCCTTTTGAAAAGGGGGTTTCCCATGAAGAGAATTTTTGCGATCGCCGGCGCCGCGGTGCTGGCCACCTCGGTGTCGAGCGGGCCGGTTTTCGCGGCGATGCCGGGTTTGGGCGTTTTCGACACCGTCGGCGAGCGGAGCGCGCTGACGCACACGGTGCAGGCCAAGAAGCGCCGCGGCCCATGCCGGGCGGGCGATGCATACGACCGCCAGCTCCGTCACTGCAAAGGCGCCGATTCGGCGGTCTATGCGCCGGGCGACAGCGCCGCCGGACGCTGCAAGGCTGGCGATCGCTTCGACACGCGCCGCAAGGATTGCGTCGGCGCGGACAAGCAACGCCGGCCGGCGGACATGAAACAGGCGGTTTCGGTCGCGGACTCGAAAAAGGCCGTGGCCGAACGGCGCCGGAAAAACCGCGAGGCGGTTGCCCTGAAGCAGGGCTGCAACGCCGGCGACACCTGGAACAACCGGCGCAAGATGTGCCTGCATTATTACGCCCCGAAGAAATAAGCAGAAATAACGCGCGCCCGGTTTGATTTTAGAACGGGGTGAATCGCAGAGATACGGAGATATTCTCCGTATCTCTGTGTTTTTGTGGTTCACGAATTTCCAAGTTTTTACGTGCGGGTTTTATTCTTCTGTAAGCTCGGAATTAGGTTATAAAAACGATCCTGGGCTTTTCCGCTCTCCCGCAACCATATAATTTTCATTGACAATCAAATGACGAATCCCGAAAACCCCCGTATGCAGCCCCGTCCTTTCGAAGGTATCAAGATCGTCGACACGAGCCACGTGCTCGCGGGGCCGTTCGCGGCCTATCAGCTTGCTCTGCTGGGCGCGGACGTGATCAAGGTCGAGGACCCGAACGAGGTCGATCAGTCGCGCTACATGGGCGTCGACAAAAAGCTCAATGCCGAGCTGATGGGAACGAATTTCCTGACGCAAGGATCGAACAAGCGCTCGATCACTCTCAATCTCAAGACCGAGGCGGGCCGGGACATCCTCAAGAAACTCGTCGCGGACGCCGACGTGATGATCGAGAACTATCGCGTGGGGGCGTTCCAGGCGCTCGGCCTCGGCTACGCGGACATGAAGGCGATCAATCCGAACCTGATTTATTGCTCGATGACCGGCTACGGCCAAACCGGCCCGCGCGCGCATCACACGGTCTACGATCATCTGATCCAGGCGAATTCGGGCCTCATGGTGATGACCGGCACGCCGGAAACCGCGCCGGTCAAAACCGGCACGCAAGTTCTCGATTTCTCCACCGGCCTGATGGCGGCGTTCGCGATTTCGGGCGCGCTCTATCAGCGCACCCATACCGGCCGGGGGCAATACGTCGACGTCTCCATGCTCGATACCGCGATGATCCTGATCGCCTCGCACCTCACCGGTTATTTCCTGACCGGCCATCAGCCGCAAGCCAAGGGCAACTGGCACCGCTACGCCAGCAGCGAATTGTACGACACCAAGGACGGCAAGCTGATGCTGGGCGCGGCCAACCCGGGCCAGCACAAGCGCCTGATGGCGGCGCTCGGCCTCGATCATCTGGCGCAGGCAAGCTACGAGAAGCGCGACGAACAACGCGCCGCCGAAAGCACCGCCATCGCCGCCAAGCTTCAGGAGAAAACCGCGCCGGAGTGGGAAGCCTATCTGCAGGAACGCCATGTGCCGGCGGCGGTGCTGCGGACGATGGGAGAGATGCTCGAGGACCCGCAAATCCGAGTCCGCAATATCCTGCACCTGCACGAAAACGTGCCCGGCGTCGGCAAGCCGGTGACCGTGCCGGTGGCGGCGTTCAAATACGCCGAGGGCGGCCCGCGCGTCGACACCCCGCCGCGGC
>JBBDTH010000084.1:0-6941 GCA_040904505.1 Rhodospirillales bacterium
ACTGACGACGCGCTCGACCGTTGCCGCCCCGGCCGTCGAAAGCATCGGCAGCGCCGCCGCGATACAAACGACGACCGCGACGCCAAACCGCGTCACGCCCGAACGAAACCGCGCGCCGATAGGACGTTTCCTCGTCATTCCACTGCCTTTCGGTCGCCTTTCTGTTTCGCCGCTTGTTCCGCCGATGCTTTCGACGGCCGGGGCGGCAACAGGAACGACGCGACCGATTGATTGCCCTTCAAGACGGCTTTGGCCGCCGCCAGCACTTGTTCGTGCGTCACCGCGGCGATCCGGTCCGGCCATTGCTCCACATCGTCGACCGTGCGGCCTATCGCCAGCGCGCTTCCCAAGACGTTGGCCCCGGCGCGCAGGGAATCTCGGGCATATGCCGCCGCGTCGACCAACCGGCCTTTCGCCCGCTCGACGGCCGTCGCGCTCACGCCGGTGACGAGCAGCGTGTCGATTTCGGCTTCCATCGCGGCCACCAGTTCTTCCATGCTGACGCCGTCCCGGGGCGATGCGTAGAAACTGAATTCGGACGGCCCCAGGTTATCGGGATCGTACGACGCGCCGGCGAAGACGCCGAGTTTCTTCTCGATGACGATGGACCGATGCAGCGGGCTCGTCGCCCGGCCGCCGAGAATCTCGGCCAGCACCTGCAGGGGATACGCGTGTTCGCCGGCGCCGGTGGTGTAACTCGGCGCCAGAAAAACCCGGCTCCAGGAAGGTTGGCGGACGCGTTGATCCCGCAGCGTCACGTCGCGCATCGCCGCGTGTTTCGGCTCCTGCGGGCGGCGGCGAACGATATCCGGCCCTTTCGGAATCGCGCCGTAATACTTTTCCGCCAACGGCCGTAATTTCTCGGCCGTGATATCGCCGGCCACGACCAAGATCGCATTGTTGGGCGCATACCATTGCCGGTAAAAATCGAGAATATCCTTTCGCGACAGGGCCTTGACCTCATGCGCCCAACCGATAATCGGATTGCGGTACGGGTGGTTGAGATAAAGCGCCGCATTGACGTGTTCGCTCAGCAGCGCGGCCGGGCTGTTTTCCGTGCGCTCGCGCCGCTCCTCGAGGACCACCAGCCGCTCGGGCTCGATATCCGCGTCGCTCAACGTCAGATTGCGCATGCGATCGGCTTCCATTTCCATCACGATGGGCAGGCGATCGACCGCGATGCTTTGATAGTAGGCGGTATAATCGTAAGACGTGAACGCGTTTTCGCGGCCGCCGTTACGGGCCACCCGCCGGGAAAAGGTACTGCCGGGAAACTTGTCGGTCCCCTTGAACATCAGGTGTTCGAGGAAATGCGCGATCCCGGTTTTCCCGGCCGACTCGTCCGCCGAGCCGACCTTGTACCAAACCATATGGGTGATCACGGGCGCGCGGTGATTGGACACCACCACGACCTGCATGCCGTTTTCTAACGTGAAGGTCTGCGGGTTGAACACCCGCGCTAGCCCGGCGTCCGCGAGCCCGGCCACGGCTATGGCCAGGACGGCCAAGAATAAAGGCAACCGCTTGGCGCCTGAGCACACGTTCCCGGCCAACACTCTCTTCACCTCACGACCATGACGAACCAGAAATATGCTTTTTGCGCATAGACGGCAACGGCTGGCACGCATTTGTGACGAAAAGTGGAGAAAGTTTCACAAAGCGCTTATTCGAACAGCAGCCTGTCGAGAAAGCCCCGGTCCAAATCCTGCCTGATCGCCGGCACGCCTTCGCCGGTTATCGGTTTGCCTTGGGCTTGTTGCTCGCGAATTCGTTGATTTTCCTTTTGCGGATCGACGATGTTCGTCCGCTTACGGGGATCGCGCCAGAATAATACCTTATCGGCCAACGTCTTGCTGGCCTCGAGCGGCACCACCGCTTCGCGGTTGACGATCGCCCGGATTTCCGGATCGGTCTTATCGCCGCCGGTTCGCAAGACCAGTGCCTGTTCGCCGGAACTGAGCGACGCGCCCGCCTCGCGGCCGCCGGGCTGACCGCTTCGGGCTGATTCCCGGTTGTTGTTCAACATCAGGCTTTCGGCCGTGTCACGGGGTTGCGCTTCCTGCGGCCGCGACGCGCCCGGCGACGGCGGACGCAGCCTGAATTCCGGCGGAATACTCAAGGGAGCCCGGGAATAAACCGAAAATTCATCCGGTGAGGACTTACCGCCCATAACCGAGCGAACGCTATCGCACGCGCCCAGCAGCGGTAAAATCAGAATAGAGACGATAAGGACCGCATGGCGATGTTTCATGGCTTCCGTGTACTCTCCGCCACCCCTGTTATTCAACCCCCCGTATTATTAGGTCTTTCTCGGCCGCCAAACAAGGAGTCAAAAATCAACAATACGGCACCGACGGTAATGCCCGTATCGGCAACGTTAAAGGCCGGCCAGTGGTACCCGGCGACGTGAAAATCGAGAAAATCGGCTACGGCGCCGTGCCGAATCCGGTCGATTACGTTCCCGAGCGCACCGCCCACGATCAGCCCGATGGCCAGCGGCACCAGCACCCCGCCCGAGCGCCACAGCCAAACCAGCAGGACCGCGACGATCGCGAGCGCCAAGGCCGGCAGCCCCCAAACGTTAAAAGCCGAATCGCCGTGAAACAGCCCGAAGCTGATGCCCCGGTTCCAGCCCAGGACCAAATTGAAAAACGGCGTCACCGGGATCACCCGCGGCGGCTGCATGACCTCGGCGACGATCCACCACTTGCTGAGTTGATCGAGCGCCAGGACGACCGCCGCCACGCCGAGCCCGCCGGCAAAGATGACTCCGTTCGATCGCCCGGACGGTTGCAGGGAACCCTCGCTCATCGCATTTCCGATTCGGCGGTCATGTCAGGCCGCCGCCGGGGCTTGGCGCACGGCATCGGCGCAGCGGCGGCATACGGTCGGATGCTCGGCATCCTGCCCGACATCCTCGAGAACCTTCCAGCAGCGCTCGCACTTATCGCCGACAGCCCGCACAAACACGACTCCGACATCGGGCACCTCATCGAGTTTCGCCGCATCCGCCGGCGGCGCGCCGATATGAATCTTAAGACCGGATGTAATGCACATATCGGCCAAATCAATCCCCTCCAACACCGGCGCGTAATCGGCGCCGACATAGACGCTCGGATAGGCCTCCAAACTCGAGCCGATGGTTTTGGCCGCGCGTTCGGTTTCGAGCGTCTTGGTGACGACCCGGCGCAGGGCCATGATCTTGCGCCAACGCGCCGCCAACGCATCGTCGCGCCACGTGTCCGGAATCTCGGGGAATCGGCGCAAGTGAACGCTCTCGGCGTCCTCGCCGTGACGCGCGAGCCAGGCTTCCTCGGCGGTAAAGCAGATGAACGGCGCCAGCCACGCCGTCAGGCACTCGAACAGGATATCCAACACGGTGCGCGCGGCACGGCGGCGAAGCGAGTCGACGGGATCGCAATACAGGCAATCCTTGCGGATATCGAAATACACCGCCGACAGATCGAGCGTGCAGAACGTATGCAATTCGGAAAAGAACGCATGGAACGCGTAATCGTCGCAGGTTTTCCTGAGCCGGCCATCGAGTTGCCAAAGCCGGTGCAAGACCCAGCGTTCGAGTTCGGGCATTTCGGCGGCGGCCACGCGTTCTTCGGCGCTGAACCCGTTCAGGTTGCCGAGCAGATAGCGCAAGGTATTGCGCAAGCGCCGGTAGACGTCCGAATGCTGCTTGATGATCTCCGGGCCGATGCGCAAATCCTCGGAGTAATCCGAACCGACCACCCAGAGGCGCAGGATATCGGCACCGCTTTGCTTGATGACGTCTTGCGGCGCGGTCACGTTGCCCTGCGATTTGGACATCTTCTGGCCCTCTTCCGCCATAACGAAACCGTGGGTCAACACGGCCTTGTAGGGCGCGCGCCCGCGGGTGCCGCAGGATTCGAGCAGCGAGGAATGAAACCAGCCGCGGTGCTGATCGGAGCCTTCGAGATACAAATCCGCCGGCCAGGCGAGATCGGCGCGCGGCTCGAGCACGAAACTATGGGTCGAGCCCGAATCGAACCAGACGTCGAGAATATCCGTGACCTGCTCGTAGTCGTTCGGGTCGTGATCGGGGGCGAGGAAACGCGCCGGGTCGGCCGCGAACCACACGTCGGCGCCCTCGGCCTCGACCGCTTCGGCGATGCGATCGAGCACCTTTTGATCGCGCAGCGGCGCGCCGGTTTGCTTGTTCACGAACACGGTGATCGGCACGCCCCAGGCGCGCTGGCGCGAGACCACCCAGTCGGGCCGGTCCTGCACCATGCCGCCGATGCGGTTCTTGCCTTGCGCGGGCACCCAGCGGGTCGCCTCGATGGCGGCGAGCGCGCGGGATCGAAGCGTATCGGCGCCGCCTTCGGTGCCGGTCAAATCCTTGTCCATGGCGATGAACCATTGCGGCGTGTTGCGGAAAATCACCGGCTTTTTCGAGCGCCAGGAATGCGGATACTGATGTTTCAACTTGGCGCGCGCGGCCAGCGCGTTGGCCGCTTTGAGCGCCGCAATCACGGCCTCGTTGGCGTCGCCCTTCTCCCCCTTGTCCGTGATCACGCGCTTGCCGGTAAAGCCCGGCGCGGCGTCGGTGAACGCGCCGTCGCCGTCGACCGTGTAGGGAATCGCGGTGTCGATGCCGCGCGCATTTAATTTATTTTTATTCTCCATCCAGATTTCGAAGTCGTCGACGCCGTGCCCGGGCGCGGTGTGTACGAAGCCGGTACCGGTATCCTCGGTCACGTGATCGCCGGCCAATAGCGGCACATCGAAATCGTAGCCGAGCGATTTGAGCGGGTGCGCACAGACAAGCCGCTCCAGAACATCCGACGGAACGTCCGCGCCGCGTTGCCAATTCTCGATCCGGGCCGCCTGCTTGAAACTTTCGGCCAACGCGTCGGCAAGGATCAGCTTTTCGCCGGTCTTGATCCAATTGTCGTCCGCCGCGTCGGTGACGTCGTAAACGCCGTAGGAAATGCGCGGGGAGAAACTGATCGCGCGGTTGCCGGGCAGAGTCCACGGCGTCGTTGTCCAAATGACCACGCTCAAGTTTTCATAACCGGGCGGCAAATCGACTTTCGTGACCGGAAACTTCACCCACACCTGATCGGATTCGTAGTCGTGGTATTCGACCTCGGCCTCGGCGAGCGCGGTCTTTTCGACCACCGACCACATCACCGGCTTGGAGCCGCGATAGAGCGTGCCGTTCATCAGGAACTTGCCGAGCTCGCGCACGATCTGGGCCTCGGCGGCGTAGGTCATCGTCGTATAGGGATTCGCCCAATCGCCGATCACGCCCAAGCGTTTAAACTCCTCGCGCTGCACGCCGATCCAGTGTTCGGCGAACTCGCGGCATTCCTTGCGGAACTCGACGATCGGCACGGCGTCCTTGTTCTTGCCGGCGGCGCGGTATTTCTCCTCGATCTTCCATTCGATCGGCAGGCCGTGGCAATCCCAGCCCGGCACGTAGTTGGCGTCCCGGCCGAGCATCTGCTGGGAGCGGTTGATCACGTCCTTGAGGATCTTGTTGAGCGCGTGGCCGATGTGGAGATTCCCGTTCGCGTACGGCGGGCCGTCGTGCAGGATGAATTTCTCCCGGCCTTTCGCGGCGGCGCGGAGTTTCTTGTACAAATCCTCCTGTTCCCAGCGCGCGAGAATCTCGGGCTCGCGCCGGGGCAGGCCGGCCTTCATGGGAAAGCCGGTATGGGGCAGATGGATCGTTGATTTATAATCGACGCTCATGAGGCTTCCGTGTCGTTCGTCACATCGGCGAGAACCGCGCGGGCGCGCTCGCAATCCCGGGCGATTTGTGCCTTCAAACCGTCGATCCCGTCAAATTTCTTTTCCGCGCGGAGATACTCGATGAACGCAACCCGCAGGGTCTTGCCGTAGAGATCGCCCTCGAAGTCGAGCACATACACCTCGAGGACCACGGTATCGCCCGCAAACGTGGGGCGCAGGCCCAAATTCGCGACCGCGTCATGCCAACGGACGTCAGGGCCATCCGCCAGAGCCGCGCGGACCGCGTAGACCCCGTTCGCCGGGCGCAGATACGCGCCCATCGCGACGTTCGCGGTCGGAAAGCCGATCTTGCGGCCCCGGGCCTCGCCTTTTTCCACGATACCCTCGATTACGAACGGGCGGCCCAGGATGCGCGCGGCCGCCGAGGGGTCGCCCGCCCGCAGGCAGTCGCGCACCCGGGTCGAGGAATAGACCTCGCCCGCGTCATCGTGCACCGCCTGCACGGCGGTAAAATCGAACCCGAGGGTCCGGCCCATGCGCAAAAGCAGTTCGCAATTGCCCGCGCGGCCCTTGCCGAACGCGAAGTCGTAGCCCGATACCACGTGATGGGCGCCGAGGGCGTCGACCAGGATATCCTTGACGAACCCCTCGGCGTCACGTTGGGAAAATTCCCGGTCGAACGTCAGCACCATGAGATAATCGACGCCGAGGTCCGCGATCAGGCGTTCCTTGGCGGCGCCGGGCGTCAGGCGGAACGGCTCGGTATCGGGCTTGAACACCTGGCGGGGATGGGGATCGAACGTGAGCACCGCCCATGGGCGCGTTTCCGCGCGCGCGATGCGCCCGGCTTCTTTGATCACCGTCTGATGGCCCCGATGAACCCCGTCGAAGTTGCCGACGGCGATCGCCGCGCCCCGGTGCTCGGCCGGCAAGTCGTTGAATTTTCGATATATCCGCATCGCGGCTGGAAGATGTCAGCGTGCCCGGAACCGGTCAAGGAGAAAGCGAATCTCCCGTGAATCCTGGCCGATAGAGCGCGACACGTTTATAGGGAGTCGTCACCCCCGCGCAGGCGGGGGTCCATGCCGCGGAAAAGATGGATTCCCGCCTTCGCGGGAATGACGGGATGAGGACGCTCGCTCGCGACAGGCGTCGGCTAGAGCAGGTTCATTGAAAAAGGAATCGGAAGGGGATTCCCAAACGGCATGATC
>JBBDTH010000085.1:0-6775 GCA_040904505.1 Rhodospirillales bacterium
TAACAAACAATACTGGCAATTCTGGATCGACCGCGGCGGCACGTTTACCGACGTGGTCGCGCGCAGCCCCACGGGCGCGGTGTCCGCCCACAAGTTCCTGTCCGACAATCCGGGCCGCTACCGCGACGCCGCCGTGCACGGCATCCGCGCCGTGCTCGGCACACCCGCGAACGAGCCGTTGCCCGTCGCGCAAATCGGCGCCGTCAAGATGGGCACCACCGTCGCCACCAACGCGCTGCTCGAGCGCACGGGCGAGCCGGTCCTGCTCGCGATCACCCGGGGCTTTCGGGACCAATTGCGGATCGGGTACCAGAACCGCCCGAAAATCTTCGCCCGCCGTATCGACTTGCCCGACATGCTGTATCGCGACGTCATCGAGATCGACGAGCGCATCGGCGCGCGCGGCGATATCTTGACGCCGCTCGACACGCAAGCCGCCCGCGCCGCGCTGGAGCAGGCGTATGCAACCGGCCTGCGCGCCGTCGCCGTCGTCTTCATGCACGGCTATCGCTATCCCGATCACGAACGCCGGGTCGCGGCACTCGCCCGCGAGATCGGCTTCACGCAGGTTTCGGTCTCCCACGACGTCAGCCCGCTGATGAAGCTGGTGGCGCGCGGCGATACCACCGTGGTCGATGCGTATCTCTCGCCGATCCTGCGCCGCTACGTCGACACCGTCGCGTCCGAATTAGGCGGCACGCGCCTGATGTTCATGCAATCGAACGGCGGGCTGACCGACGCCGCGCTGTTTCAGGGCAAGGACAGCATCCTGTCGGGGCCCGCCGGCGGGGTCGTCGGCATGGTCCGCACCGCCGAACGGGCGGGCTTCAAGAAGGTGATCGGCTTCGACATGGGCGGCACCTCGACCGACGTCTCTCATTACGACGGCCAATTCGAGCGCACCTTCGACACCCAGGTGGCGGGCGTGCGCCTGCAGGCGCCGATGATGCGCATTCACACGGTCGCCGCCGGCGGCGGCTCGATTTTGCATTTCGACGGCGCGCGCCTGCGCGTCGGCCCCGACTCGGCCGGAGCGGACCCGGGCCCGGCCTGCTACCGGCTCGGCGGCCCGCTCACGGTGACGGACTGCAACGTCATGCTCGGGCGCGTGCAGCCCGAATTCTTCCCGCGCGTGTTCGGCCCCGATGCGAACGCGCCGCTTGACGGCGCCGTGGTCAAGAAAAAATTCCGGGACCTCGCGAGCCGCATCAACGCCGAGACGGACGGCGGGCAAACCCCCGAGGACATCGCCGAGGGTTTTCTCACCATCGCCGTCGAGAACATGGCGAACGCGATCAAACAGATCTCGATCCAGCGCGGCTACGACGTCGGCGCATACGTGCTGAACTGTTTCGGTGGCGCCGGCGGCCAGCATGCCTGCCGGGTCGCCGATGCGCTCGGCATGAAGACGGTTCTCATTCACGAATTCGCGGGCGTGCTGTCGGCTTACGGCATGGGTCTCGCCGACATCCGGGCGATGCGCGAGAAAACGATCGAAACGCCGATAACGCCCGACATCGCGCAAACGGTGCGCGCGCCGTTGAGCGAACTCGCCGAAGACGCCGCCGACGAAATCCGCGCTCAAGGAATCGCCGAAGAAAACATAACCCTCTACCGGCGCGCGCATATTAAATACGCCGGCACCGATACCGCCTTGATCGTCGATTTCGATGACGGCGCGAATGAGACTTCCCTACGTGCGGCGTTCGAGGATCTCCACCGCCAACGCTTCGGCTTCATCGTGCCCGAGCGCGATCTGATCGTCGAGGCGGTCTCGGCCGAAGCCGTCGGCGCCACCGAAACCGTTGCCGAAACCGTTGCCGAAACGCCGAGGGAAACGAGCCGCGATCCCGCGCCCGCTCCGCAGGCCGCCATGTTCACGCAAAACGCCTGGCGCGACGTCCCGGTTTACCGCCGCCCGGACCTGCGTTCGGAAGACTCCATCGACGGTCCCGCCGTCATCGCCGAAACCAACGCCACCACGGTGATCGAGCCGGGCTGGCGGGCCGATTGCACGCCCGCGGGCCATCTCGTCCTCACGCGCGTCGAGGCGCGCGCGAAACAGCGGGCACTCGGGACCGACGTCGATCCGGTCACGCTCGAAATCTTCAACAATCTGTTCATGTCGGTCGCCGAGCAAATGGGCGCGGTGCTCGCCAACACGGCCCAGTCGGTCAACATCAAGGAACGGTTGGACTTCTCGTGCGCGATCTTCGATGACGGCGGCCGGCTGATCGCCAACGCGCCGCACATTCCGGTTCATCTCGGTTCCATGAGCGAAGGCGTGCAAAGCGTGATCCGGGAACATCGTAACGATATGAACCCCGGCGACGTCTGGGTGCTGAACGCGCCGTACAACGGCGGTACCCACTTGCCCGACATCACCGTGGTGACGCCGGTATTCGACGCCGACGGCCGCGATATCCTTTTTTATGTCGCGTCGCGCGGCCATCACGCCGATATCGGCGGCATCACGCCGGGCTCGATGCCGCCCGACTCGCGCACCGTCGAGGAGGAAGGAATCCTGATCGACAACTTCCTGCTGGTCGAGCGGGGAACCTTGCGCGAACGGGAGCTGCGCGCGCTTTTGATGAGCGGCCCCTGGCCGGCGCGCAATCCGGATCAAAACGTTGCCGACCTGAAAGCCCAGATCGCCGCCAACGAAAAAGGCGTCCAAGAGTTGAGGCGCATGGTCGAGCGCTTCGGCGCCGAAACCGTCGGCGCCTATATGGGCCACGTGCAGGACAACGCCGAGGAATGCGTGCGCCGGGTGCTCGACGTGCTGCGCGACGGCGCCTTCACCTGCGAGATGGACAACGGCGCGCGCATCGAGATCTCGATCACCATCGACAAGGCCGCGCGCGAAGCGACCATCGATTTCACCGGCACGTCGGCGCAGCAGGACAACAATTTCAACGCGCCTTTCGCGGTTACGCGCGCGGCCGTGCTGTACGTGTTCCGGACCCTGGTCGACGACGACATCCCATTGAACGCCGGCTGCCTGAAGCCGCTTAAAATCGTCGTGCCCGAGGGCAGCCTGCTTAACCCGCGCTATCCGGCCGCCGTCGTCGCCGGCAACGTCGAGACCAGCCAGGCGGTCGTGAACGCCTTGTACGGCGCGCTCGGCGCGATGGCCGCCGCGCAAGGGACCATGAACAACCTCACCTTCGGCAACGACCGCTATCAGTATTACGAAACCATCTGCGGCGGCACCGGCGCCGGGCCCGATTTCGACGGCACCGACGCCGTTCAGTCCCACATGACGAATTCGCGCCTGACCGACCCGGAAGTGCTCGAATGGCGCTTTCCGGTGCTGATCGAGTCGTTTTCCCTGCGCCCGGGAAGCGGCGGCGGCGGACGGCATCGCGGCGGCGACGGCGTGATCCGGCGCATCCGGTTTCGCGAGCCCATGACCGCGGTCATTCTGTCGGGCAGCCGGCGCGTCGCGCCGTTCGGCTTGGCGGGCGGCGAGGACGCGCGCGTCGGCGCGACCCGGATCGAACGGGCCAGCGGCGAAACGGAACCCCTCGGCGCCACGGATCAGGCAAACCTGGAGAGCGGCGACGCGATCGTGATCGAGACCCCGGGCGGCGGCGGCTACGGCAACCGCGCCTGAGATTTTTTCCGGGTTCCGCCGCCGATAGAAATTAACCGAATATAGATTAAGAACTCGCGGAGATTTTTTTGCCGAAGCGGCGTCGAAACGATCCGGGAAAAACATTCTCTCGGCCGTCACGTAAATTTCTCTTGCGGAAGTACTTCCGT
Source organism: Rhodospirillales bacterium (assembly GCA_040904505.1). Classification (GTDB taxonomy): domain Bacteria; phylum Pseudomonadota; class Alphaproteobacteria; order Rhodospirillales; family CALINB01; genus CALINB01. The sequence continues at coordinate 3,766 of JBBDTH010000085.1, forward strand.
TCTATTTACGATTCTCAAGTCATCCGGCGATTGACCTCGTAATTACTATATTTTGTTAAGTAATTAACCCTGGGCACCACATTTTGTTGCGATGTTTTTAGGCAGCCGAATCGGTAAGCCGGTTTTGCGGAATCGGCGGATTCTCAAAACCCGGCCGGAGCTTTCCTGGATCGCGGGCGCGGTGGCGCTTGCGTCTCTTCTGACGCTGCTTTTCGCCGGCGCCTCGCACGCCCGCTCTCTTGAGGAAGAACTGTCCTTTCTGCTGTCGGACAACCCGCAGATTCAGGCCCAGGTCAAACGGGTCGAGGCCGCGCACGCGGACATCAACCGCAACAAGGCCGCCTTCCTGCCGAGCGTTACCGCGACGGCGAACGCCGGACCCGAAATCATCGATAGTCCCGGCGAACGCGCCGCCAACGGCAAACAGTCGTCCGAAGTCCGCCAGCAGGCGACGTTGTCGGTGACGCAAAACCTGTTCAACGGATTCGCCACGTCGACGCGGGTCAAGGTGTCGCGCCTGAACAAGGCGCTGGCCACGTTGTCGCTCGAAGGCACCCGGCAAAATAAAATCTTCGAAGGGATCACCCATTATGTCGACGTGTTGCGCCAACGCCGCCTGGTCGGCCTGTCGCGCAACAACGAAGAAACGATCAAGCGCCAACTGCGCCTCGAGGACGAACGGGTGCGGCGCGGCTCCGGTATCGCGGTCGACGTACTGCAGGCCAAATCGCGCCTGCAGATCGCCAAGGAACGGCGCGTCACCTTCGAGGGCGCGCTCGAGAATGCCGTCAGCCGGTACATGCAGGTGTTCAACCGGCCGCCCGACATCGACCGGATGACCGATCCGGCGCCGCCGGTCGACGTGCTGCCGAGCGAGTTGGACCGGGTTCTCGATATCGCCTTGCTGGAAAATCCGGCCATCAACAACGCCAACACTGCCATCGAGGTCGCGCGCACGCAACGCAATCTGGTAAAGTCGGAGTTCTTTCCGAACCTCGACATGGTCGGCTCCTGGAACTTCGAGAAGGATTTCAACACCGTGCTCGGCACCCGGCAGGATTACTCCGTGGTCCTGCAGGCGAACTGGGATCTGTTCTCGGGCTTTTCGACCCGCCACAGCTTGTCGCAGGCCAATTTCAACTACCGGGCCAGCCAGGACGACCACGATCAGGCCGCCCGCCAGGTCGTGCAACAATCCCGGCTGTCGTGGCAGGCGCTGCTGACGGCGCGCGAACGCGCCGAACTGCTCGCCAACGCCGTGAACATCGCCTCGGAAGTCGCGGTCGCGCGCAAGAAACTCCGCGAGGCCGGCAAGGAAACCGTGATCAACGTGTTGGACGCCAACAACGAAGTGATCAACGCGCAGATCAATTACGTGTCCGCGACCTACGACGAAATCATCTCGATCTATCAGATGATGCTGTCCATGGGCCGCCTGAACACGGCCTACCTGAACGTCGTCACGCACTAAATATACTCTTCCCGGCGATATCTTGGGCCGAGATTTCGGACCCACGGTTCTTGTCCCCCTCCCGCCAAGTTGCTAGGCTGCCGATCTACGAGATCGTCGGTCGGCGTTTCTGCCGTTGGACCACCAACAACAATCCGAATGCGAAAGAGGCCATGAGCATAACTCTGCTAAAAACCGTGGGCATACCGGGTGGGCGCCGGCTCGGGTATCGGGAGGACGGCACGGGCGTTCCCGTTTTCCTGCTCCACGGCATCGGCCCCGGGTCGCAATCCTGGGAGCACCAATTCGCCGGCCTGCGCGATAAATACCGCGCGATCGCTTGGGACATGCCCGGTTACGGCGGCTCGGACCCGCTGCCGATGGAATCGCCGAGGCCGAAGGATTACGCCGACGATCTGCTCGCCTTGATGACTGCCCTGAAGATTCAAAAAGCGCACGTTCTCGGGCAATCCGTCGGCGCCATGATCGCCGCCTGCTTCGCGCACCATTACCCCGCGCGCGTCCTGTCGCTGGTCTTGACCGCGGCCTCGAGCGGCACCGGCACGCTCGATCTCCCGACCCGCCAACGGAACCTGAAGGAACGGCTCGACGCGCTCGCAAAAAACGGCCCGGACGGACTCGCCCAAATCGCCGCCGCCAAATCGGTCGCCCCCGGCACCCCGGCGACGATCATCGACGACCTGGCCGAACATATTTCGATGCTGACCCCGGAGGGCTACAACCCGGCGGTTCATATGCTCATCAATAACGATATCAATCAGGAACTCGGCCATATCACGGTGCCGACCCTGGTCATGTGCGGGACCGGCGATCCCGTGACGCCGGAGCCGAGCGTGCGCAAGATCGCCGAGCAAATCTCCGGCGCCACCTTCCGGCGCCTGCCCGGACTCGGCCATTGCGCCTTTTTCGAAAACCCGGAAATGTACAATACCGCGCTGCGCGATCATCTCGGTGGGGTCAAACAGGCATGACGACACCCGGCAAACGATTGCGAGACCTGGTCAACGCGCCCGAGATCGTGGCGATGCCCGGGGTGTCGAACGGCTACAGCGCCCGGTTGGTCGAACAATTCGGTTTCAAGGCCGCCCTCCTGACCGGCGCCGGCCTGTCGGAAAGCCATCTCGGCTGGGCCGACGTCGGCCTGATGGGCCTTGAGGAAAATCTCCGGGCCAGCCGCCCGCTCATCGAATGTTGCAGTCTTCCTATCCTGGCCGACGCCGATACCGGGTACGGCGGGCCGATGAACGTGTTCCAAACCGTGCGCAGCTTCGAGAAGGCCGGTGCCGCCGCCGTCCAGATCGAGGATCAGGTCTGGCCCAAGCGCTGCGGCAATCTGCAGGGCAAGCAGGTCATCCCCGCCGAGGAGATGGTCGAAAAGGTCAGGGCCGCCGCCGAGGCCCGGCGCGATCCCGACTTCATGATCGTGGCGCGGACCGACGCGTTTCCGATGTTCGAGATCGACGAGGCGATCCGGCGGTTGAACCTATACGTCGAGGCGGGCGCCGACATGCTGCTCGCCGACGGCACCTATACCGAGGA
>JBBDTH010000086.1:0-6728 GCA_040904505.1 Rhodospirillales bacterium
CGGCGGCGGCCGGAAAATGGCCGTCCGATTCCCCGCAGGCCGGTTCAAGACGGGCCACGGCGTCGCGCCGCGCGGCCGCGACCGCGACCCCCTTGGCCGCCATCGTTTCCTCCAGCGCCGCCAGCCACGCGGCGTCGGCGCGCGGCCCGTGCGCGCGCAACAACCGGGCACGCTCGCGCAAGGCGTGCTCGTAGGCCGCCACCCGGCCCGCGTGCGCCGGATCGAACCCGAACACCAAGCGGTCCAAAAAACGCCGGCGCGCGCCGGCGCCCTCGAGAAACAACCGATCCATCTGCGGCGTCAGCCATTGCACGTTCACATGCTCCGACAACACGGCCTGATTGGAAACGGTCTGCCCGTCGATATGCACGATCCGGCGAACCCGGCCCGCGGCATCGGTCGCACCGTCGCATCCGGTCCCGATTTCGAGCGGTCCGCTCGGCGTATCCAGGCGCGCGGCGACGCCCCAAGCGGTTTTTGCCACGGCGACATCCGGCTCGCTGCCGTCCTCGCGGCACGCGACATCGGTAAGGCGCGCCCGGCGCAACCCGCGGCCCGGCACGAGAAACGAAATCGCTTCCAATAAATTCGTCTTGCCCGCGCCGTTCGACCCGGTGAGCACCACGGGCCGGGCATCGCACGGCAGACGCAGGGTCGTGTAGTTGCGAAAATGGGTCAAGATCAACTGTTCGAGCGCCAGACCCGGTGCCCTCGCGGCGGCGCCCGACACGGCGCCGGCGTCCCCATCGGGGTCAATATCGTTTCGAGCCAAGCCGCGCGTAATCGTCACCTCACACACGCATCGGCATAAGAACATACAGCGCGCTCGAATCGCCGGCTTCGCGCACGATGGTCGGCGAGGCCGCGTCCGCCAAAACGAAATGCGCGCGATCGCCCTCGATCTGCTGGGTGATATCCAGCAGGTAGCGCGAATTGAAACCGATCTCGAGATCGTCGCCGTCGTAAGCGACCTCCAGTTCCTCGGTCGCGCTGCCGGCATCCGGACTGCTCGCCGAGAGCACCAGCGTTCCCTTGCCGAGGCTCAATTTCACGGCCCGGGATTTCTCCGTCGAAATCGCGGAAACCCGGTCGACCGCGTCGGCGAACGCCTTGCGCTCGACTTCCATGTTCTTATCGTTGCCGGTCGGGATCACGCGCTCGTAATCGGGGAACGTGCCGTCGATCAGTTTGGAGGTGAGTACCGCATCGCCGAAGGAAAACCGGATCTTGGTTTCCGATAGCGACAGGGTGACATCCTCCTCGGTTTCGTCGATCAGCTTGCGCAACTCGGCCACCGTTTTGCGCGGCACGATCACGCCCGGCATGCCCGTGGCGCCGGCCGGCAGCGGCACCTCGACGCTGGCCAAACGATGGCCGTCGGTCGCGACCGCGCGCAGGACATCCGTGCCGTCGCGCTGGGCGGCGTGAACATAAATGCCGTTCAGATAATAGCGCGTTTCCTCGGTCGAAATCGCGAACCGGGTCCGGTCGATCAAAACCCGCAGATCCGCCGCGCTCAAGGAAAACGCATGGGGCAGCTCGCCCTCGTCCATGACCGGAAAATCCTCGATCGGCAGACAGGACAGCGTGAAGCGCGAGCGCCCGGCCTTCAGCGTGATCTGCCCGCTGTCGTCGTTGCTGGCGAATTCGACCTGCGCGCCGTCGGGCAGTTTACGGACGATCTCGTAGAGCGTGTGCGCCGGCGCGGTGACGGCGCCGGGCTCGTTCGCCTCGGCCGCGACCCGCTCGGCGATCTCGAGGTCCATGTCGGTCGCATTGAGGCTGAGCCCGCCGTTGCCGACCTCCATCTTGACGTTGGAGAGGATCGGAATGGTGTTACGCCGCTCGACAACGCTTTGCACATGTCCCAGGGACTTCAACAAAGCGGCCCGTTCGATGGTCAGTTTCATGGCTAATTTTCGTCTTTTTTCGATTGTTTCCGATTGTCGGCTGTCGGGAGGGATAGGAGAGACACCACCAGATTCACCACCACGTCACCGCCGGGGGAGTCGGGAATGCCGAACACCCCCGCCGTTTTTTTCATTATAGCAAAAGCCCTTGAAATCCGAAGCGTTTTCCGCTTTCGGACGGGCCGTCACGAAGCCCGGAAAACCAAGCGTTTTTAAGAGGAAAACCCGCTCAGCCCTCGAGCATCCGGCGCAGGAGTTCAACGTCTTCGGCAAAGGCCGAATCGTGCTCTTTCAGCTCGTCCACTTTTCGCACTGCGTGCATCACCGTGGTGTGGTCCCGGCCGCCGAATTTACGGCCGATTTCCGGCAAGGAGCGTGACGTCAACTGCTTGGCCAGATACATCGCGACCTGGCGCGGCCGGGCAACCGAGCGGGCCCGGCGGGCCGAATGCATATCGGAAATGCGGATGTTGAAATGCGAAGCCACCCGTTTCTGAATTTCCTCGATGGTGACCCGGCGGTCGTTGGCCCGCAACAGATCGTGCAGAACCTCTTGGGTCGTCTCGAGCGTAATCTGACGGCCCACCAGTTGCGCGTGCGCGACCACCCGGTTCAGCGCCCCTTCGAGCTCGCGCACGTTGGCGGTGATTCTGTGCGCCAGAAATTCCATGACTTTCGGCGTGATCTGCACGCCGACCTGCTCGGCCTTGGCCTGCAGAATGCCGAGCCGGAGCTCGTAGGTGGTGGCGTGAATATCCGCCACCAGACCGCAGTTGAGACGCGATTTAAGCCGTTCCTCGACCCCTTCGAGCTCGGAGGGGGACTTGTCCGAGGAGATGACGATTTGGCGCCCCTGATCGACGAGAGCGTTGAAGGTGTGAAAGAATTCCTCTTGGGTGGAATCCTTACCGCTGATGAACTGGACATCGTCGATCATCAAGACGTCCACCGAGCGGAACTGGTCCTTGAAATCGACCGTATTGTGCTCCCGGAGCGCCCGGATGAAGCGGTACATGAACTTTTCCGCCGACAGATAGATTACGGTGCGCGACGGGTCCTTCCGGCGGATATGCCAGGCAATGGCATGCATCAAGTGGGTTTTGCCGAGGCCCACGCCGCCGTACAGGAACAACGGGTTGAACGGCACCGTCGCCGCCTCCGCGACCCGGCGGGCGGCGGCATAGGCAAACTCGTTCGGCTTGCCGACCACGAACTGGTCGAAGGTGAAACGCGGATCGAGCGGGGCGCTGATTTCCTTATTGTAATTAAAGCCGTTCAACACGACCCCGCCGCCGGACGGCACCCTGGCCCCGGCGCTCTCGGCGGCGACCTCGCACGACGCCACGGCCCCCGCCACGACCCCCGTCTTCGTGCTTTGATCGGCCTGCACTAAAATATAGACCGACGTTACATCGGGGTTTTCATCGGCCCACAAACCGTGCAGACGGTCGAGATAATGCGCGACGACCCAATCGCGCATAAACCGCGTGGGAACGGCGATGTTGACCTTGCCGTCGTTGAAATCGCGAACGGCCATCGGCTTCAGCCAACTTTTATAGGCGTCTTCCCCGATTTCGGCACGTAAGGATTCGAGAACATTCCCCCATTGGACTTGAAGTCTCTCGTCCATCGTCATGTTATTCATTCGCCGCTAGCCTTTTATCCGCCCCGGTACCGGAGACAACCGGTCCACAGGCCTCTTCATTAAGTTCTCCACCCCCCCCTGATCACGCTACCGGGCCCGCCCGGGCGTAAATTTCAGGGCCTTACGGAGCAGCATTCAACCATCGACACCGCCACCTTTAGCGGCCCCTTCTGCCGAAGGGCCCGCCGCCAAGAAATGCACCAACGTTTCGGTGTCTCCCCCCTCTATTTTCCCCGTGTGCGGGTTTCCCTGTGTGCAGGAATATCCCCACCGTGTTTTTTATCGCCGCCGGTAACACGCGCTACCGATCATCCTTGATCGGCCATAGTCGGCAGCTAAAAATTTATAAAAACGAAACCCTTAAAACGATACTCAAAACGAACTTCTTAAAAATTCATGCGATGGCATTTAAATGCTTCGACAACGCATCCAACGATGAAACTTTCAATCACGACCGTGCAGGTAAGCGCACTTCTTTTTTTTCAAGAGAGTGAATCTACCGAGCATCCTATCCAAACTGTCAGCGGGGTCCGAAGATTGGAAAGCGAATGTACAAAGATGAATGCGACATGGCAACGTGATCGAAAAGAGAACGTCGAAAAAAATTCCCTTGACTTTTACCGGCGCCGAAGAGAATGCCCGCACTGAAATCGATCGTTCGAACGCATCGCCATATCACGGCACGAAAAAAGCCGTGGCCGAAATCGGCACACGGCTTGTAATGATTGCCGTAACGCTTGCGGAAAAATTTACGCGGCCATTTTTTTAATGCGCGCCGACAAACGGGACAATTTTCGCGCCACCATATTTTGATGCAAAATGCCGTGCTTCGTACCACGCATCAATTCCGGCTGGACGGCCTGAAAGGCGGTTGCCGCTTTTTTATGATCGCCGGCGGCGATCGCTTCTTCGACGGAACGCAAGAACGTCCGGATGCGACTCAAGCGCCGGATGTTGACCTCGGTGCGCCGCTGAGTCTGACGAAACCGTTTCTTGGCCGAGACATGATTGGCCATACCTACTTCCTTTTTCTCCAAGTTTTCCGCGCCGTTTCCTGGGGCGCGCCGTGAGGGCAGGCTTATAAAGCGGTGACCTCTTTTCGTCAAGCTCTTGGCCGTTTCGGCCATTCCCACGTCCCGGCGCCCCCGGCGGAGCGGGGCGCTATCCGCTTATGAATAAGCCCTATTTGTTCGAGAAGCTCGGTTTGCGTTTCTCGACGAAGGCGGCCATGCCTTCCTTCTGATCGTCGGTTGCGAACGTCGCATGAAACAAGCGGCGCTCGAACCGAAGGCCTTCCGCCAAACCAATTTCCTCGGCGCGCCGGATGGCCTCTTTTGCCATCAACACAGCGGTCCGGGGCAGGCTTGCTATTTTCGCCGCGACCTTGAGCGCCTCCGCGCGCAGGTCCGCCGCCGGCACGACCCGGCTGACGAGGCCCGCGCGTTCGGCTTCCTCGGCATCCATCAGGCGCCCGGTCAAACACAAGTCCATCGCCTTGGTCCGTCCGATCAGGCGCGTCAGGCGTTGCGTGCCGCCGATCCCGGGAATAATACCGAGCGTCACTTCGGGCTGACCGAATTTAGCCGTATCGGCGGCGATAATGATGTCGCACATCATCGCGGTCTCGCAGCCGCCGCCGAGCGCGTATCCGGCGACGGCCGCGATCGTCGGCTTACGGCATTTATCCAGGCTTTCCCATCCGTGCGTGATGAAATCCTCGAGGTAGGCGCCCGCAAAAGTTTTGGCCTGCATTTCCTTGATGTCGGCGCCGGCGGCGAACGCCTTTTCCGATCCCGTGATGACGATAGCGCCAATGTCGTCATTGGACTCGAAGTCTCCCAGGGCTTGGGTCAATTCGGCCATGAGATCGCTGTTCAGGGCGTTCAAGGCATCCGGCCGGTTCAGCGTAACGACGCCGACGGCGCCCTCGGTCTCAACGAGGATGTTTCGGTAGGCCATGCTTCGCTTCCTTTTTTGTCTGCGCCGTCACGGCGCGTTTTTTGAAGAGCCGCCGGACGCGTCGAACGGTCGGACGGTAAAGCGAACGTTAAGCGTGGCGCCGTTGCCACCGACGGATTGTCCGTCACCTTCTGGAAAGTCGATGATCAATTGCTCGCCCTCGCGCTCATAAGACAGGGCCTGGTCGGACACGTCGCCGCTCAGCCGCCAGCCGAGCTGCGGCAGGGTCGTCCGGTAAAACACCGTCACCTCGGAGACGCTTACCGGGCCCGAGGCATACGCCTCGACGATGCGCCCGGCCGGGGCATCGAACATGACCCGTTTATCCATGTTTTCGGTCAGCGGGCGCATCAGCGGCAACTCGTCCAGACCGGCGATATAGGAGACCGGCGGCTCGGCGCCGGCGGACTCCGCCGCGGCCGGAACCCCGCAAGCCGATGCAAGCAAAACCAAAACGGCGCATAACCGTTTAAAGCAACCGTGGCGGGCGATCCTCAGCATGCCCCCGCTATATCATTACCGTTGCCTGCGCGCACAATAAAAAGTGGAGCGCCCGGTCTGAACGATATGACCGATCCCGCCCGTGCGTCCGATATCGCACGAGCACCCCGGACACGCCGCGCCGGGCCGCCCGTAGACCGCGAAATGATGCTGAAAATATCCCAGCTCGCCGTCGGGCCTGCGGTGATCGCGCAGGGTCGAGCCGCCGGCGGCGATCGCGTCGTTCAATACTGCCTTGATCGCCGCCGCCAAGCGGACGGCGCGTTCGCCCTGCACGGTCCCGGCCCGGCGCTTCGGCGAGATCCCGGCGCGGAACAAACTTTCGCAGACATAAATATTCCCGAGTCCGGCCACGGTCCGCTGATCGAGCAGTGCCGCCTTGATCGGGGTATTGCGCCCCCGCAGCCGAACCGCCAGGGCCGGCCCGTCGAATGCCGGATCGAGCGGCTCGGGGCCCAGCCCCGCCAGCAGCTTATGGTCGGCCACGGCGTTATCGCTCGACAGCAACAGCGAGCCGAACCGGCGCGGGTCATTGAACACGATCGTGACGCCGCCGTCGGTCTCCAGGACGATATGATCGTGCGTCTCCAAGGGCGGCGGCGTGCCGTGGCTGATCCTGATCCGTCCGGACATCCCGAGATGCAGGATAGCGACCCGCCCGCCGACAAATCGGATCAAAAAATATTTGGCGCGGCGCACGAGCGAGCCCACCA
>JBBDTH010000087.1:0-4473 GCA_040904505.1 Rhodospirillales bacterium
TCATGGTTAGTCGGAATCGCGAATAGCGATCCGACAACCATGTGAATCGGCTCTAAGTTATTGATGTAGATCGGATCATGATTTATCGGAAACACTCTTTGGTTCCGATAAATCATGATCCGATCTAAGGCAGCGAACGAATTATTTCGTGGTGGCGATGAACACGCCGTCCCAATCCGCGGACGGCGGATTGATTTCGTATTCGGCGATCCGGTTTTTCAGAAGATCCAACGTGCCTTCGATGCGATAGCCGTTGAGCTTGGCGCGCGCTTCCTCGATCTTTGCCTTGGCCGTCGCCCAATCCTGCTTGCGGTACGCCGCCACCGCCTCGTCGACGGCGGCCTTGAGTTCCTGGAAGTCCTGGCGCGCGGCGACCGTCTCGTCGCCCAGCAAGGCGTAGATCGGCACGCCGACGGTTTTGCCCTTCACCTGAATCAGGTCAAGTTCGATAGTCGCCATTTCGGGCACCCTTTCCCGGGTCGCCTGCCCGATGAGAATATCGACCCCGTAATCCTTGGTCTGCCCCTCGAAGCGCGCGGCCATGTTCACGCAATCGCCGAGTACCGAATAATCGAAGCGTTGATCGGATCCCACGTTGCCGACGACGCCCATGCCGGTGTTGACGCCTAGCCCGACCTGCATCGGGATGTGCTTGCGCCCCTCGATCTTGGCCTCCTCCTCGAGCCGCGCGTTCAGCTTGGGAATTTCTGCCAGCATGCCGATGGCCGACAAACACGCATGGCGCGGATGGTCCGGATCGTCCAACGGCGCGTTCCAGAACGCCATCACCGCGTCGCCCATGTACTTATCGACCGTGCCCTGGTTCGACAGGATCACGTTGGTCAGCGGCGTCAGCAGTTTGTTGATGAGATCGGTCAGGCCTTCCGGGGAGAACTGCTCGGAAATGGTCGTGAACCCGCGCACGTCGGAGAACAGCAACGTCAGCTCGCGCTGCTCGCCGCCGAGTTTCAGGGAAGACGGATCGGCCGCGACGCGCGCCACCATATCGGGTGAAAGATACTTGCTGAAGGCGTCGCGGGTCTGGCGGCGCTGCGCTTCCTCCTTGGCGTATCCGGTGTAGGTCAACAGCGTATACAGCAGCAGAATGGATGCCGTGCCAAAAACCGGATCGAACAACACACGTTGCTCGGTGAACAAATACCATGACGTACCGACCGAACCGCCCGCCATAAACAAAAACAACAACAATGTCCACTTGGCGCCGATTTTGGGCACCAGCCAGATCATCAACAACCCGACAATCAAAATGATTGTCCATTCCGCGCCGTTCATATAGAGTGGGCGGTTCAGATAATACCCCTTGGCGGCGGCTTCGATAACCTGGGCATGAATTTCGACTCCCGGAATTCGCGCGTCGATGGGCGTCGCCCGAATATCGAGGAGCCCCACGGCCGAGGTGCCGATGATCGTCATGCGGCCTTTGATGAGATTCGGGTCCGCCTTCCCTTGGATCACGTCGTAAGCCGACACGTACTTCGACGGATCGGACCTGGAAAAATACGGCCAAACCCGGCCCTTACTGTCCGTCGGCATGATAAATTTCGGGGTCACCCCGATTTTTTCCATGCCATTCTCGTTCATGAACGCGACGATCGTGGGCCGGTTGAACGCGACCCGCAGCATCTCGACCGACAAAGCGGTATAGAGATCGTTCTTATACTTGAACAACGTCGGCACCCGGCGGACGACGCCGTCGAGCTCGTGTTCCAGCGAGAAGAATCCCTGACCGACGGATGCCCGCTCGAAAATCGGAATATTCCGGATAAGGGCCGGTAGTTCCGGAACATAGGGGCGAGGATCGACCTTTTGCATGCCTCTCTTGCCGCGCATCGCGATCGATTTCTTGATCGGCTGATCGACGTTTTTCGCCTCGCCGCCCCGATGGCCCGCCTGCCCCATGATGACGCAGCTTTTTTTGAGTTTGCCGTAGATCGGACACGGCCGCGCGATCACCGAGGCGAGAATTTGGTCGTTACTGGGAAGTTTTTCGAGTTTGGATTTGGTCTCTTCATCGAGCCCGGCGACGGTCTTGGCGATATCGGACGGATTCGTCCGGTCGGGCTCGGCGAACACAACGTCGAAGGCGACGATGCTCGCTCCCATGTCCTGCAGATTCTTGACCATGGTCGCAATGACCGAGCGAGACCACGGCCATTGACCGATGTTCTGCAGGCTCTTTTCGTCGATGTCGATGATCGTGACGGGTTTTTCGGCGGCCGGCGGAATGGGACGCGGCTCAAGCTTCTGGTAGTAGTCGAAGGTTTTCAAACGCAATAATTGAACGGGATAGGGATTGAACGCCAACACCAACAAAAGCGCCGCCAGAAATCCCAACCCGATCAACCGGTCGAAACTGAACGCTTTTTTGAAAAATCCGACGATCCGCCCCATGCGCCCCCTGGCACCGAAGTCTCCTCTCGGAAACGCCGTGCCCTCTCCCGTTGACTTCCCCCTCCGGACGGCGGCGACTCAACCGCACGACCAGCGGCCAAAGTACACCGGCCCGACGGTTGAAGGTCAAGCCGTAAATCGTGCGCGGCGACTCCCGTTAGCCCTTAAAAACTGCGGTCTGGCATCCGATTCCGGCCCGGCGTATACTCGCCGCCACATGAGCGAATCAGCTAGCCGTGCTTGGCTCGGGCCGTTTCTTGCGCCCTTAAGGCCCGTTTTCATGGAGATTCTGGCGATGTCCGCCTTCGTGAATCTCCTGGCTCTCGCCGTGCCGGTTTTCACGTTGCAAGTTTACGACCGCGTCATCGGCTCGGGCGGCATCAGCACCCTCGAAGGCCTTCTGATCGGCATGATCATCGTCTTGATCTTCGATTATATCCTCCGGCAAGCCCGCTCGCGGATTACGCAACGAGTCGCTTTACGGGTCGACGTGGTTATCGGACGCAAGCTGTTCGACAAAATCATGTCCATGCCCCTGCAGGCCCTCGAAGCCCAGCCGGCCGCGTACTGGACGTCGTTGTTTCGCGACGTCGATGCCGTGCGCAATACGCTTTCCGGCGCGTCCGCGATTCTGATCGTCGATTTGCCTTTCGCGTTTTTCTTCCTTGGACTGATTTTCATCATCGCTCTACCCGTCGCCTGGATTTTGCTGATTATCCTTCCGATCTTCATGTACATCGCCTGGCGTTCGGCCAGCGTCATGGCGGCGGCGAGCGCCGATGAACGCCAATCGAGCCAAACCCGCGACAGCCTGGTTGCCGAGATCATCGCCGGACGCACGACCATCAAGGCCCTGGCACTGGATAACGCCATGCGCCCGATGTGGGAGGACGCCCATGCCGAAAACATCGAGCGGGCGCTCTACCGGGGCAGCAAAACCGACGGCTACTCGAATTTCGGCGCCACCCTGTCGCTGATCACGACGTTGCTGCTGACGACCGTCGGCGCGCTTGCCATCATCGACCAAAAACTCACCATGGGCGCCCTGATCGCGACCAATATGTTGAGCGGACGCATCATGGGACCGATGAACCAATTGGTCTCGCAATGGCGCACCTATACCGGCTTTCAGCAATCCGTCGACAAGCTCGGTACGCTGTTCAATGCCGCCGGCGAACGTTTGGAAAGCGCCCTTAAACTCGAACGACCCAACGGCGAGATCGACATCGAAGCCGTGTCGTTCGCCTATGCCCCGGGCGGCAAACCGGTCGTGAACGATATCAGTCTGACCATCAAGGCCGGCGGCGTGCATGCTCTTGTCGGGCGTAACGGCAGCGGCAAATCAACCCTCTTGAAAATCATTCAAGGCCTGTACCGTCCGTCTAAGGGCCGCGTATTGCTCGACGGCGCCGATATCAGCCAGTTCACCCGGACCGAACTCGCCGGCTGGATGGGCTACGTGCCCCAGGACAGCATCCTGTTTACCGGTACGATCCGCGACAACGTCGTTTTGCGCAAACCCGACGCCGACGACGACGAGGTACTCAAGGCGGCCGAGGAAGCGGGCGTGCATCAATTCGTCATCGACCTTCCCGACGGGTATGCGACCGATATCGGCGAATCCGGCGCCAATCTTTCCGGCGGGCAACGCCAACGCATCGCCATTGCCCGCGCCCTGGTCGGCGATCCGCCGGTTTTGATCCTGGACGAGCCGTCGAGCAGCCTGGACCGCCAGGCCGAACAGGAACTCCGCCGCACGCTGGTCGAAATCGGCCGGGACAGAACCGTGATCATCGTCACCCACAGCCCCATCCTGTTGGCCGCGTGTAACGATTTGATCGCCCTCGATCGCGGCAAGGTCGCCCTTGCCGGTCCGGCGCAGGATATTCTGCCGAAACTGTTCGGGACCGCGCCGCGCCGTCCCGAAGGCGATCACGCCGCTCCCAAACCCGTCCCGGCGCCCTCGGCCGGCGGGCCGAAACCTATACCGCAAGGCGGGCCGAAATCCATGCCGCAAGGCGGGCCGAAACCCATGCCGCAAGGCGGGCCGAAACCCATGCC
>JBBDTH010000087.1:4573-36974 GCA_040904505.1 Rhodospirillales bacterium
ATGCCGCAAGGCGGGCCGAAACCCATGCCGCAAGGCGGGCCGCAAAACAGGCCGGCACCTCGCGCCCCCGGCAATCCCGCCGCGGGCGGCATGCCCAAACCCGCCTTGGCGGTTTCTTCCGGTGCCCCCTCCCCGGGTGGCGCACAACCAACTAAGGCCGCGCCGCCTCAAGCCGCGCCATCAGCCCCTGGCGTTCGCCAAGCCGCGTCTCCGGACAAACAAGACAACCAAAACGCCGAAGCAAAACCGGCAACGCTGGACAACCCCACCGTTAATACGAGGTCCGGAAAATGAGTCCCGATAGCAGTGGAACGGAAACAGCGGAAAGCCTGGTCAACGCCGACTCCGGCACGCGCGCCGGCATGTCGCGACTCGACGAGTTGCTCCGGTATTACCCCTTGCCCAGTTGGCGCGTTTTTGCCTGGCCCATCATGATCATGGTCGCCCTGTTCGTTGCCTGGTCGGCCTTCGCGGAACTCGACGAAGTCGCGATCGCCACGGGCGAAGTCGTCCCGCAAGGCCAAGTCAAGATGATCCAGCATCTCGAAGGCGGCATTATCGAGGAGATTTTTGTGCGCGACGGCGAAAAGGTCAGCCCGGGCACCAAACTCGTGCAATTAAATCTCGGCAGCGGCGGCACCAACCGCGACGAACTCATCGTTCGCTTGGATAGTCAATTGCTCGCCAAGGCGCGGTTCCAAGCCGAGGCCTCGGGAGAAAAACCGGTCTTCCCCGAAGACATCGCCAAACGCCGGCCCAATCTGCTCCGGGGCGAACAGAACGCATACCAGGCCCGGATCAACCAGCATTTATCCACCTTGAAACTGCTGAAAAACCAAGTCGAACAAAAGCAATTGGAAGTCCAGGAACTGCTGACCCGGCGCCAATCGATTTCCAACAATCTGAAGCTCAGTCAGCAACGGCTCGGCATGTCCAAGGAACTGCTCGCGAGCGGCCTGACTCCGAAGCTCGAACATCTCCAGCTTGAAGCCGAAGTGGAAAAACTGGACGGCGAACTAAAAAGCATCAACGCCTCCATCCCGCGCGCGCGCGCTGCCGTTGCCGAAGCCAGCGGAAAAATCGAGGACGAGCGCGTCCGGTTCCGCCGCGAGGCCCAAGAGGAAGCCAACAAAACCGAACAGGCCATCGGCCGAATCCGCGAACTGCTGACGGAATCGACGGAACAGCGCATGCGCGCGACGATCAGAAGCCCGATTCACGGCGTGGTGAAAAACATGCGCTACCACACCATCGGCGGCGTCGTGAAAGCCGGCGAACCGATCATGGAAATCGTGCCGACCGGGGAGAAGCTGGTCGTGAACGCGCGGCTCAATCCGATCGACCGGGCCTTCGTCGAGTCCGGCCAACGCGTTACCGTCAAGTTATCCGCCTACGATTTCGCCCGCTATGGCGGCCTGGACGGCAAAGTGCTGATGGTCGCCCCCGATTCGAGCACCGACGATAAAGGGAACCCGTACTTCCGGCTCGTGGTCGAAACCCAGAAAACCTATCTCGGCACGAGGGAAGGCGAATACCCGATTTCGCCCGGCATGCAAGCACAGGTCGACGTGCACACCGGCAAAAAATCCGTTATGGATTATCTGATCAAACCTGTCCTGAAGCTGAAACACGAGGCTTTCCGGGAACGTTAAATAATCCAATGAAATTCGGGGAATATCGGACGTGAACCCGGGCCAAAGAGAGCGTTTCCGGAAAAAGCTCTAAGTGGTTATAATTTATCAATCTTTGGTGTATATACGTGGTGAGTGGGGCTAGAACTAGGGGAATATCCCTCAACAACAGTGTGTGACTTTTGTCGCCAGAGCCGTAATTTGGCGGCAACAGGTAAAGAAAGAGGTCGTCAATGGCCGGCATGACAACACCCTTATCGCTGGCGTTAGCGTTCGGATTGTTTATCGGCGCAATTGTGATCAGCACCGATAACTATTTGATTTTTTTAAGCCTTTCCAGCTTCATCATGGTCTTCGGCGGCACATTGTCGGCCGCCTTCATTTCTTATGAACCGCGCTACGTGATCCTGTCGATGAAACTGATCGGCAAGATGATGATCTCCGCGAAAATCGGCCGCGGCATCCTTAAGGCCGAAGTCGGCCGAGTGATTCGCTGGGCCTATACGGTCCAGAAGAACGGCATCCCCGCGCTCGAAGCCGAATCTCGCAAGGCCATCCGAGGCGATAAATTCCTGCGTTTCGGCATCGAAATGGTCATCAGCGGCTATTCCGGCGATGAGGTCCGGGATATCCTCTCCACGACGATCGAAACAACCTACGGGCGGAATACCGTTCAGGTGCATATTCTGAAGGCCATGGCTTCGTCCTCCCCCGCCTTCGGCATGATCGGCACCCTGGTCGGCCTGATCATCATGCTCGACAATATGGGCGGCGATCCGAAGCAGCTCGGTAACGGCCTGGCCATCGCCTTATTAACGACCCTGTACGGCATCCTGTTCGCCCGCTTGATTTTCATGCCGGCATCGTCAAAAATCATGCAGCGCGAGCAAATCGTCCGATTTCGTAACTACCTTGTCGCCGAGGGGCTTGCGCTGCTGGCCGACCGTAAGAGCCCGCGTTTCATTCAAGACAAAATGAACAGTTATCTGGACCCTGCTATTCATTTCAACATCGACAAGATGAGACGATAAATACTCCTGTTGGGCCCGGTTATTGATCGGAGAGTTTTTTGGCTGTAACGAACGTTCAAAACCCTCAAGACGAACAGGAAGAAGAAGAATGGCTCCTGACATACGCCGACGCCATCACGCTGTTGATGGCGTTCTTCGTAATGCTGCTGACCTTTGCCAAATTCGATATTCCGTCGTTTGAAGAAGTCAGAAAAGGCATCTCGAGCGCCGTTGGGCATCGCGAAAATGAACCGACGCCGACGGAATTGCTGAAAGTCGATGTCGAAGACGCCGTCGCGACCATGCAAGCGGAAGAAGTCACGAAAGTGACGAAAGACGAAAAAGGCATCGTCATCGAACTCGACTCCTCGGCGTTCTATAAACCCGGATCCGCCGAAATTCGGCGAGAGGCCGAACCGCTCCTTAAAAAAATAGCCGAAACGCTCAGTTCGCCGAAATTCCGCTTCTATAACGTCGAGATCGAAGGCCACACGGACGACGCCCCCATCAGCACCCCCGTCTATCCTTCGAACTGGGAGCTTTCCGCCGGCCGGGCCACACGGGTCGCCCGACACTTCGTCACGCAAAAAATCGACCCGCTGCGCCTCAAGGCGATCGGATATGCCGAAACGCGCCCCGTCGTTCCGAACAGAACTGATAAAGGTAAGCCAATCCCGGAAAACATGGCCAAGAACCGCCGCGTCATTATTCGCGTGTTCCCGATGGATCTGCAAAAACGCGACCAGGTCGAGCAAGCCGAGAAATTAAAGCTGGCGCCGCAAATCGCGCCGGATCTGAAGGCTCAGTTCGAACAGCGCCTGCAAAAAATGAAGGAAGGTGCCGGGAACGATCCAACGGCACCCGGGCAAACGCCTGCGCAGAAGCAACCCGACGGCACGGCCCCGCCTGCGCAACCCGGTCAACCCGACCCCGCGGCACCCAAGCCGTAGCCCTATAATTCCTTAATATTGATTTCGGTGCCTTCGCGCGCGACGAAATTGCCGTCCCAGGCACGCCGGGCTTCGTCTTCCAGATTTTTCATGAAGCCGTCATCGTGATCCGGATCATGATGAAAAATTGCTAAATTCTTGGCATTGACTTCCCGACAAAGCCGCATGCCTTCGTTCCACGTCGAGTGCCCCCATCCGATCCGCGAGGGAAACTCCTCCTCCGTGTAAGTACTGTCGTAAATAACGAGATCGGCATTCTCGATGAGTCCCAAAATATTTTCATCCGTCTTGCCCGGCGTATGTTCCGTATCGGTTATGTAACACGCCGCGAAACCTTCGTATTCGATTCTATAGCCGGTTGCGTCGTTCGGATGATTGAGAGGAGCGGTGCGAATATGAACGTCCGGATAAAGATCGAACGAATCTCCGGCCTCGAAATCCTCAAACGTAAGCTTGCCCTGCATCGCTTCGAGCGGAATCGGAAACATCGGCCCCACCATCTGACTCGAAAGCGCCTCCTTGATCGACGCGCCTTTCTTCTTTAAATGCCCTGCCATGATGTGAATGGTCTGCTTCGGATTATAGGCCGGAATGAAAAAGGGAAATCCGTTGATATGATCCCAGTGAGTATGGGTAAAAAGCAGTTTCGTATCGATCACGCCGTCGCGGGCAAAAGCCTGGCCGAGGCAGCGTATTCCGGTTCCGCTGTCCAAAATAAATCGGTGTTCACCGACCGTCACTTCGATACAACTGGTATTCCCGCCGAATTCCATATGACTCAGCAGAGGGCAAGCAATGCTCCCGCGGACACCCCAAAATTTAAGCGAAAAAACCATATTAACTATTTCCCCACCAACGCTAATTCATACCGAGGTTATGTTCATTCGGCATGGTGGAGTCCCCTTTTAAAGAGCATCAAAGTATTCATCGAATGTAACGTGTTTATTCAAGAATAAAAATCATTATTGACGAGCAACCCTTAAAGAAGCCCCAACCGAGAGATCCAGATCAAATGCTGCATTCCCGCCATTTACGGCAATTTCAACAAGGCCTATCGCGTTTTCATACCAGAAGGGTTGCCCCGGCTTCACCGCGGAATACGTTCCGGCGAAGCAAAGCGACCGTCCGTTGACCGAAAACACGGCGTCCCGGTTTACCGATGCCATTCGGATCCCGGTAACGGCATTGCCGAACCCGTCGATATAGATCACTTCGGCCAGGTCGTCGGGCCAAGCCGATCCGTCGAAGTCCGGTCCCGGCCGAATCCGGTCCGGCGGTTTCTCGCCTTGCGCCAGGCGGGCCGCCACGGGGGCGAACAAATCCCGGCCGTGAAACGTCGACGACAACCGTTCCGGCCGCCAGGCTATATCCCAACACCGGGCCGTTTGCGGATTGCCGCGCAACAGGATCTCGAACAAACCATTGTCCGGACCGATAAACCACCGATCGCCGACCTGCGCGATCAAGGCCCCCCGTTCCCCGCCGACGCCCGGATCGACGACGCAAACGAAAATCGTTTCCGCGGCGAAATCGGCCGCCAAGGCCGGCAAAAGATAAGCCGCCGGCATGACGCCTTGAGGCGGCGCATCCGTCAAAAGTTCGATCACCTCGTCATCGGCGCCGGCGCGCCGGATGGCGGCCCTCATTTGAGCCGTGTACGGTAACCCGAAATCACAAAAAAGAACGATCATGATACCCGCGAAAGCCCCCTCTCACGTCGACTACCGTAATAGAAAAGCCGCACCCGTCAACTCGGACGACTGCGGCTTTTAGAATTTATGGGAGAGATGCTCAGGCGCCGGCGGCCACCGCCTCTTGCGTTACCGCGGCCTTGACCTTTTCAAAGGCCCGGACCTCGAGTTGGCGAATCCTTTCCCGGCTGATGCCGTAATGCTGGCCGAGTTCCTCCAATGTCTGCGGGTCGTCCTTCAACTGACGCTCCATGAAAATGTGGCGTTCCCGGTCCGAAAGCGTTTTCAAGGCGCTTTTCAGGTATTTTCGCCGGGCCGACAATTCCTCGCCGGACGCAACGAATTCTTCCGGAGATGGCGCTTCGTCCATCAGCGTATCCTGGAATTCAAGGGAGTCTTCATCGCCGATCGGTGCGTTCAGCGACACATCCCGAGACGCCAGCCGCCGGTTCATGGCGATAACGTCACCCGTCGGGACGTCCAAGGCAAGCGACAGGGATTCCGATTGATCCGGCGTCAACTCGCCGGTGTCCATAATCTTGAGTTGGCCCTTAACCTTGCGCAAGCTGAAAAACAGTTTCTTCTGAGCCGCTACGGTCCCTATTTTCACCATGGACCAGGAGCGCAAAACAAACTCGGTGATCGCGGCCCGAATCCACCACATGGCGTAGGTCGAAAGCCTAAAGCCGCGCTCCGGCTCGAACTTTTTGACGGCTTTCATCAAACCGATATTACCTTCGGAAATCAGGTCCGCAAGCGGCAAGCCATACCCTTTGTAACCGGCCGCGATCTTACAGACTAAACGCAGATGACTCGTTACCAACTGATGAGCCGCGTCAACATCGCCATGTTCGCGCCAACGCTGCGCGAGCATATATTCTTGATCGGGATCGAGCATGGGAAAAGCCCATGCCTCCCGGAAATACTGCGACAATCCGCCTTCAAGCGGGACGCTCGGTAAGCTGATACTGGTCATAGCACATCATCTCCATCAAACGCCGAATCCATATAAAATGCGATTGCGGCCTTAGTTGATTTCATATCTCCGTTTCAGCGGGTACGTCATGCATCCGTCCGAAACGAGACGCGGCATAAACCCATCGACGAGGTGGAAATTTTCGCGGAAAGAACGTTCATCGGGATTTTTCTATTCTCCGCTCGGAAGCAATAGACCCAATTTTTCCGCCCACCAATGGCTGGGCTGTCGCTCACCGGCCCCATCCGAGCACCGGTTGGCGTTTATATGCCAGAAATGCGCGGGGAAGTCAAGAAAATACTAAATTTCTCCAGTATTTTCATAGGGTTAGATAAAAATTTCCGGCGGCGGGAAACGGGAACGAGGGCCGGGAAATCAGTCGGCGGACTCCGCCATGCGTCCGGACAGTTCCTGGGGCTCCACATAGAGGAGACCCGGCATGAGGCCCGGATGGGAGCCAACGGTCGACGATCCGGTTACCGTCGGTTCCTCGTACTCATAGCTCAGAAAATCCGGTACCGGCGGTAATTGCTGGTCTCGGCCGTTTCGGATTTCGGCATTCCGTTTCTGCCGGTATAAGCTGCGGATGGAGGCATAATAATCGATCGAGGTCTTTTTGATCTCCTGCAGCTCATTCATCACGGCGCCGTATTCATTGACGGCCGTCAGACCCAGGCGAACGTAATTACCCTCTTCATGACCGGTGTTTTCGGCCAAAATCGTCACCGGATCGATATATCCGTCGACAATATGCCCGATCAAGTCCCTCGGGTTGGACGGCCCCAGCAAGGGCACGACCAAGTATGGTCCTTCGGGCATGCCCCAAACGGCCAGCGTTTGACCGAGATCCTCCCGATGACGAGGCATGCCGGCATGGTCGCCCAAGTCGATGAGGCCGCCGAGGCCAAGCGTCGTGTTGAGGAAAAACCGGCGGGCCGTAATGTTGGCCCGTTCCCATTCGCCCTGCAGCACGTCATGCAGAAAAATAACCGGCGAACGGACGTTATGAAGCGCGTTGGCGATCCCTTGTTCCAACGGATCCGGCAAAACCGCCTGATATAATTTGGTCAGCGGTTTGAGAATTCCGTTTAAGAGAGCCTCGTTGATGTCGAACATGACCCGGTTGAAGGATTCGATCGGATCGTTCGTTTCGTCATAGATGTCCGCGGGTGCGGCGATTAACGTATTGGTGCCGGCAACGGCATCGGCGTCGGCGACATTAGGAAGGTCCGAAGTCAGTATGGGCGCATGAGACGTCGCCGATCCATCCGGCAAATCCGCCGCCCAGACCGTTGAAAAAGAAAGGATGAAGACGGTCGAGAGTAAAAACCCCCGAAAGCAGGGTGTAAAACGCAATGCCACGATTGTACTGCTCCCCCTAAATCCCCAAGAGGTCAACTATTGCCATTATAATCTTCATTTCTCCCTTGCCGAAAATACCCAGGGCCAAGGGAAATCACAATTCTTTTAACGCTCACGCCGCACCGACAGCGAAGTGCTAAACTGCCATAATATCAACATAATTTCCACTATCTTAATTCCAGAGCGGAAACCGGATGCCATCATGTTTATCGAACGCCCCATTGCAGGAAGCGCCGACACCCGGTACTTTCGGACCGAGCGGGCCTCACTTCTAGGTATAGACGCAATATGGTTTACATCAAGAAGCCTAACATATTGATATTAATATGTTTATTTATTTTCTGGGCGCCCGAACCCGTGCGCGCCGACTCCCCTGTCGCCGTCGTCCAGCAATTCCAAAAAAATCTGCTGGATGTCATGAAGGATGCCAAATCCTTTACGGTCCTGCAACGGTATCGTCGTCTGGAACCCAGCGTGACCAAGGCCTTTCACTTGCCGCTGATGACCCGAATCGCGACCGGAGCCTTTTGGGACAAGGCGGACCAGGAGCAAAAAGTTCAGCTCGTCGCGGCATTCCGCCGCATGAGCATTACAACGCTCGCTACATTATTCGATGGCTATAACGGTGAAACCTTTGAAAATCGTGGAGAAAAGGACGGCCCACGGGGGCTGCGGCTGATCAGGACCGAGATGACGCGGCCCGCGAAAAAAGCCATTCCTCTGACCTATGTTTCAAAACAATTCCAAGAGCGCTGGTTCGTGATTGATGTCATCGTCGATGACGGCATCAGCGAACTCACGGTCAAGCGCTCCGAATACAGGCAAATTCTAAGCCAGCAAGGAATCGACGGTTTGATCAAGGCACTCAATAAAAAAGCAGATGAATTAAGCAAATCCGCAAAATAACTCATAAAATTTTGATCATGCTTTTCTCTAAATGCCCCGTAACGATTTCGCGCCGCCGTTTCACGAGAGCGGCCGTTGCATTGCTCGTTGCCTTGATCGTTTCAGGGACCGCTTTACCGTGTTTCGCCGCCAACCCGGCGGCGGTTGCTCAAACCCTGCCGAAAACCCCTAAAGCCGTGGTCGAATATTTCCACACCGCCCTGCTCGATGTCATGAAAAACGCCGCCACGCTGGGAGTGCGCGGCCGGTACGATGCCCTGGCCCCGAAGGTCGCCGAAGTCTACGACTTAAATCGGTGGATCCGGCTCGCCACGGGACAATTCTGGCGCGAGGCCAATGAGGAACAAAAGCAGCAGATCGAATCGGCATTCCAAAAAATGAGTGCGGCGACGTACGCATCGCAATTCGACGGGTATGACGGCGAAACGTTTAAAACCATCGGCGAACGGCCCGGCCCCCAAAACACGGTCCTGGTCCAAACGCAAATTACCAGAGCCGACAAGGAGCCGGTCGGACTGACGTACGTAATGATCGAGGCAAGCGACCGCTGGCGGGTCGTCGACATTCTTCTCGGCGACAAGATCAGCCAGCTTGCCGTTCGCCGTTCCGAATACAGCAGCCTGCTGAAACAATCGGGGATCGACGGCCTGATCTCGAAACTCAAGGAAATAACCGGCAACCTGCTCGCGTCCCAGTGACTCGCGTCTAAATAACTCGGACGAGGCAACGCTCTTTATTGCGAGCGCCGTTGCGCGGCGGCCATCAACGCCGGCAAAATCACAAGCGTACACACAAGCGTCAGGGAGATTGCAATCGTCAAGAGTACCCCCATGCTCGCCGTTCCGGGGTGGCTCGACAGGGCGATGCTGCCGAAAGAGCCGATTGTCGTTAACGCGCTGAACACCACTGCGCGCGGCGTACTCGTTTGCACGATGCCGCCCTCGATCGAGGCTTCCCGTTCGCGCAGCACGAAATGGATGCCGCTCGCAACCCCCAGACCGAACAACAACGGCAATACGATAACGTTCGCGAAATTGAAATCCAAGCCGAGCAGGACCGATGCCGAAACCGTTAAGAGCGCCGCCAAGGTTATCGGCGCGAAAACGAACAGCGAATCGCGAATATTTCTAAGGACGATAAGCAACAGAACGATGATGCAACTGACGGCGATTCCCGCGGCTTCGATGAATGCCTTGATGACGGTCCGGGAGGATTCGAAGATGACCACCGGCGCCCCGACGGCTTCGGGCGCCACCGTCCGCACGGCATTCACGAACCGCAACAGCGCATCCCGGTCACGAACGTTTTCCTCGGGGTAAACCCTCATGCGAACGCGCCCGTCCGGCGCGATATGCCGCTGCGTTATATCGTCGGGCAGAGCCTTCAAGGCAACCCGTTGCGCCTGCAACGAGTCCCGCAGTCGTTCAAGGCTGCGCGGCAAGGTCGCCAACAGGCTTTCCCGGAGTTCGGCCAATGTATCCGAGTCGATATTCCCCGATGGAGCCAGTTTTGCCATTGCGGCGTGCAAACGCTTGGCACCGGCGCGCACCGTATCGTCCGACGATGCCGCCGCCAACTGCTCGAGATCCCGACGCAGGTTTTCGAAGGCCGTTTTTTGCTCATCGACGGAAGGCCGCGGCAAGCGTTGCGGATCGCTCAACGCGGGAATCAGCAAAAGCCCTATATCGGCAATAATATCGAGCTTTTCGTCCTGCTCCTTCGGAATGTAATCGGCAATCGTCTGCGCCTCTTTTACTTCCGGCAACGGCTCTAACTTCGCGGCCAACTGCCGGGCCGCGGGCAGGTCGGCGGCCAAGATGGAAATGCCGTAAGGACTGGTCTGGGTGTCGTTGACAAGCTCCAGCAGCGTCGCCAGAGATTCTGTCTTCGGATCGCGCAAATTCAACGGATCGAAATCGAAATGGACTTTCGGCAGTAAAAATCCGGCGGCGATGCCAAACCCCACGCCGCCCCAGATGACGGGCCACGCGTGCTTTCGAATGAACGGCAGCATCGACGCCGCGGGCCCGAACCCCGTCGGTCGCCGCACCGCCGCCCGTGCCGGGAACACCGTCAGCACGGCGGGCAATACCGTCAGATTCGCGAAGAACGCGACGACCATGCCCGTACCGGCGATCACGCCAAGCTCGGCCAGGCCGACATAATCGGTCGGAAGAAAGGCAAAAAAGGAAATTCCCGCCGCCACGGCACACAAGGCCAAGGAGCCGCCGACGCTGCGCGTTGCCCGTTCAAGCGCCGAGGCATGTTCCTGTCCGAGGCTCGTTTCTTCCTGATAGCGCAAGGAAAAATGAATACCGAAATCGACGCTCAGGCCGATAAACAATACGGCGAAGGCAACCGACATGAGATTGAGCGGGCCGATTACCGCAATCGCGAAACCGGCGGTCCAAACCAGCCCGACGATCAGCGTAACGATTGCCGCAACGAACAATCGAAACGAGCGCAATCCGATAATCAGGAGCGATGCGACCAGGATCAGCGACAGGATGGCGGCATACCCCATGCCCGTTTCGACGCTTTGCAGTTCCTCCTGGGCGAGCGCCGCGCTCCCCGTGATCCGGACCCGTACGCCGTGTTCGGAATCGAGATTCAACTCCTTGATAACGGCGCGCAGTTTGGACATCGCCGCGGTCGCCGGCTGTAACGACGAAAAATCCAAGGCCGGCTTCAACAAAACAAAACGACGGATATCGGATGGCTCTTCCGTCTTTCCCTGCATGACGTTTTGCCAGGAAAGACGGGTGAATTTTCCGGCGGCTTGATCTTCGATGACGGCGGCCATCGCATCGAGCACGGTCGCGATTTCGATCGGCGCCTTGCCCGGCGTTTCCCCCTTTTGCTTGGCCTCTCGTTCGGCCGACACCGTTTCCGTAATCGCCTGGCCGATGAGACCGAAAAGGCCGCGCAAACTCGGATCCTTCCAAAGCGTTCCGAGGAACGGTTGCGCTTCGGCCAATCTGTCCGCCAAATCGATCAGCTCTTGCTTCGACAGATACAGCAGGCCGTTTTGCCGAAAGAACGGATCGCCCGCCGGATCGTAAACGGAATCGAAGATTTCAGGGCTCCGGCGCAAGTGCGCGCTCAGCCTTTCGGCGGCATCGTCCGCGAGATCGGGAGTTCGGCCGGCGACGACCAGAAGGATATTGTTCGAGAACTGCGGAAAAAGCCTGCTGATCTCCGCGTTCATTTTCCGATACGGCAACTCCGCCGACAGCATATCGTCGGTATCGGTATTGATTGTGACATGCCGCACGAAATAAACAGCCGTCGCCAAGGCCGAAAGCAGGGAAAGCAGGACGACAAGAACGGCGAAGCGGCGCGACAGCCCGACCCACATCGCGAGCAGACCGCTAAACTTGGCAAGGAAACTATCGCTCACATCCGGCCGCTTTCAATCGATTGCCCGGGCTTATAACGCCTCCCGGCAGGCGTTCGCAAGCTTCGCCCGTTTCGGGCCGCCATGCGCCTCGGTTTCACCCTCACCCTTCGACAAGCTCAGGGTGAGGGTATCGTAAATCACCAGGAATGCCTCATCCTGAGCCTGTCGAAGGATGAGCATTCCGTTCCTAATTCCAAACCGAGACAGACTCCGTTTCGGGCCGTGCCCCCGGGTTGACAGCCCCCTTCCCTTACCCACTTTAACGTCGCTTTCGGGGGGAGAGTACCGTCCATATCGCCTATTTACTCTGGAGCGTCTGGAGTCTTAGAGCAGATCATGGTTTGTCGGAATCGCCATAAACGGAAATAGCGATCCGACAACCCTGTGAATCTGCTCTAAACCCTATGAATCCGATCTAGCCGCCTTCGCCGCGCGCAACCGTTTCACGAGCATCACGGCGAAAACTAACGCCACGACCGGCGCGATAATCACGCCGCCGAGCAATATCGCCTCCGACCACCCTACCCATATGCCGACGGGAATCAACAAGACCAGGTCATCGACGTCAAATCCGGCGTAGCTCGGCAGCTCCGCCGCCCGGTGTCCCTCCAGGCCCTCGATTTTCATGACCATCCACAAGATGGCCGCAACGGACACCCCCGCGACCGCGCCGTAAAGAATGCTCGGCATCCCCAGATCGCCGTTGCGCAAGCCGATGCCGAGGCCGATCAAGATCAAGGCATTGCAGACCGCATCGGCGACCAAATCGTACAGATGGCCGCCGGGGCTCATCCTGCCGGTCATGCGGGCCAAAGCGCCGTCGGCCCGATCCAGAATAACCGAGATCACGAAAATACCGCCGCCGATGGCCGGCCACGGCCCCTGCCCCACGGCCAAACACCCGGCCGCGGCGATACCGGTCAGCAGCCGCCCGGTCGTCACATGATTGGGCCTCAGCGCGGAGCCGACGAAGGGACGCATCGTTAACGCGGCGATTTTATGAATATGGGTGTTGTGGCTCACGGGACCGATCGGCGCGCTATGCCGCGCGCGTCAGGAAATCCCGGAAGCGGCGCGCCACTTCCGGCGGGGTGATCGATGGGCGCGGCAGGCTATCGAGCGTTCCGGGCGTGATCCGCATGTGCATCAAGTGCGGCCCGGGCTCGCCCAAGGCTCGTTTCATCGTCGCCTCGAATCCGTCCAGGGTATCGCACCGGAAGGCCTTGGCATACCCGCACGCGATCGCCGCATCGGCGAAATCAACCGACGGCGACACGGTCGGCTGACCGCCGGTCGACTCATACGCCGAGTTATCCATGACAACGTGAATCAAATTTTTCGGTCTGTACGCGCCGATGGTCGCCATACCGCCGAGCTTCATCAACGCCGCGCCGTCGCCGTCGATCACCACGACCGGGCGATCCGCGTTCAGCGCGATGCCGAGACCCATCGGGGCCGCGCATCCCATCGAGCCGACCTGATAAAGATGCTGCTTACGGTCGTCGAGCGCGTAAAGCTCGCGCCCCGTGAAGCCCGTGGTCGCCACGACGGCTGCCGTATCGGGAATGAACGCCAACATCCGTTCCAGGGCCTGCACCCGCGTCGGCGGCGCGCCTTTGCCAAACGCCCCGACCGCCTCGCCCGGCTCCGGCAAGGCCAACGGCTCGGCCTCGAGCGTTTCGTCCGCCACGCTGCCTTTTTCCATGATGAAGGCAAACGGCAGATCGGTTTTCGCCATTTCGGCGTCCGCTTCCTCGATCATCGGAATCACTTCGTTATCGGACGTCGGGAAAGACCGGTGCGGCACCCGGATCACGTCCAAAAGTTCGGGCGTGATCCGGCCCATCAATTCGTGCTGCGGCTCGTCCTTGAGCCCCGGCCCGCCGCGCCACGTCACGATCATCATGGTCGGAATGCGGAACGGGAAATTCAAGGACGTCAACGGATTGACCGCATTGCCGAGCCCCGAATTCTGGCACATCACGACGGTTTTATGCCCGGCGAGCCACGCCCCCGAGGCAATCGCAACCGCTTCGCCCTCGCTCGCGGCACCGACGTAATCGAATTCGGGGCCGCTGATGACCCGATTGATGATGGAGGTCAAAAACGAACACGGAACCCCGGCGAAAAAATCGAAACCGGACTCGCGCGCGGGCTTGAGAAACGTATCGGCGACGATCACAGGAATTTACACGCTTTTGCCAAATCCGCCGGATTATCGACATCGAGCCAATGACCGGTGACGTAGATGACGTTGACGTCGTGGCCGTCCTCGGCCAAGCCCGACAGTAAATCGATCATGCTGGCCTTTTGCAATCTGCCGTCCTTTTTCAGCGACTCCAGTCGATCCCGGACGACCTGCGCGCCGTGCTCGCTGAACTTGGCGAGGCCGATCCATTCGCCGTGAATGTCGCGGTCCGTTTCCTCGTGCCCGATCCACGTCAGGCGCACGGCCTCGTCGTCCAAATAGCCCGCCGAGAACGGCCGGTCGCATTGCACCAGATCGCGCACCCAACCGCTTTCGTCGGAGCTACGGTCCTTCCATAAGGCATCGGCGACGATCACGATATCGCCCTCGGCTTCGCGCAAGCGGTCGAGAATGTACTGGCGAAACAGGATATCGCCGTACGCCACCACGCACGTCCCCTTGAGATACGGGGTGGCGCAGGCCAGGCTCGCCACCTCGCCGGTCGTCGCATAGAGATCGTTGTCGATCGCGCGCATCGACGGCAGATTGATCATATCCTTCTTGTAGCCGCGCACGACCGTGATGTCGCGAATACCGCCTTCGCGCAACGTGCCGGCGAGGCGGCGCAACAACGGCTGGCCGCGCACGTCGACCATGCATTTGGGCCGATCCTCGGTCAGATCGCCCAAGGCCGCGCCGCGCGAGGCGGCCAGAACGATGGCCGACATATCGGCCTCATTGCGCGGCAGATAGCGTTTTTCCGCATCTTCCAACTCTTCGTTGCCTTGCAACTGAAAAATCTCTTTGACCGTCGTGACGTTTTTCTCGACCCCGATCAGGGATTGGTCCCGCATGATTTGCCGGCTGACATCGCGCATGGCCGAGATCGCCACGCGCAGATTGTGGTTCGCCCAGATCACCAAGGACATGCCCGCGTCCCGATAGGCCTCGGTCGGCACCTCCCAATAGGTCGTCGGCACGATCACCACCGGACAGCGATTGCCCCACTCGGCCTTGAAATCGAGAATTTCCTTGCCGTCCGCGTGTTTGGAATGAATCAGAAGCGCGTCGGCGCCGGCGCCGTGATAGGCCTCGGCCCGGCGCAGCGCCTCGTCCAAGCCCCAGCCGGAAATCAGCGCTTCGATGCGCGCCACCAAACAAAAATCCGGATCGGTCTGGCTGTCCTTGCCGGCCTTGATCTTACCGCAGAATTCGTCGATGTCGGCCAGCGGCTGGCCGTCGCCGATGAACGAGTTGGTTTTCGGAAACAGTTTATCTTCGATGCAAACGCCGGCGATGTCGCGTTGGCACAGCTTGCGCACGACCCGGCGCACGTTGTTGAAGTTGCCGTAGCCGGTATCGCCGTCCACCAGGATCGGGATCGACGTCGCGTCCGACATGAATTCCAAAACTTCGAGAACCTGCGTCCATGATGCTTCGTTGTTGTCGCGCACGCCGAGCGCGGCCGATACGGTCAAGCCCGAAGCCCAGATGCCCTTGAAGCCCGCTTCCTCGACGATCTTTGCCGAGATGCCGTTATGGGCCTCCATGATGAATTCCAAATCCGGCGATTGCAGCATGGCGCGCAATTGCGCGGGTTTCGATAACGGCTTCGATGCCCCGCGTCGGGCCAACTCCGGTTTTGCTGGCATGGCTTGCCTCTTTGAGAATGAAACGATTGCCGATCCGAACGCCCGGACCGGGTGGCAAGGGGATACACCAACCGGGCCCCGAATCGCAAGGCGCTCGTGTCCGTCATTGGGCGCATTACGGCGCAACAAACCCCGAAAACGCCGCCGGTTCACCCTCTCTCAGGGCATACCTGCCCCCGCGGATTTGCCGACCCCCCGCGCCAAAGGCGCGGTATCATTGATAAATCAAGGGACAATCTTTAGTATCCGCCGTCCCGGCCCGCCTTGATAGGCGTCAATTTACCGGCCGCGGGTACCGCTATGATGCCTCGTAACGCCAATCCTGCCCGATGACCGGATGACCATGACGAAACTGACACCGCCGACCCTTTCCGAGCAACAGATTCAGGACTTCGAGAATAACGGCTTTTTGGTTGCCCGGCGCGCCTTTTCCGAGGCGGTCATGGCGCGCATCATCCAATGCTGCGAGGAACTGATCGCCCTGCCGGAAGAATCGGGCCGCCATTGGATCTATTGGGAAAACAGCTTGCTGAAGCCGGACGAAAAAATCATCTGCCGAATCGAAAACATTACGCCCTTTCACGCCGGCTTCCTGAACCTGACCGAAGCGCTCAAAAAACCGGTCAGCCAACTTCTCGGCGAGGACGCCGTCCTGTTCAAGGAAAAGGTCAATTTCAAATATCCCGGCGGCGACGGATTCAAACCGCACCAGGACTCGCAAGCCGGTTGGGACACGTATGCCGATTTCTTCATCAGCGTGCTGGTCTGCATCGACGATGCGACTCTCGAGAACGGGTGCCTCAAGATCGTCCCCGGCCACCACAAACGCGGCCTGTTCAAATCCTGGGAACCGCTGAGCGAGGCCGAAATGGAAGGCATGGAGTTTATCGATTGCCCGACCCAATCGGGCGATCTGATCTTTTTCGACAACTTCGCGCCGCACGCCTCGGACCCCAACCTCAGCCAATCGATCCGGCGGCTCTATTATGCGACGTACAACCGGGCATCCGACGGCGATCACATGGCGCAATACTATACCGACAAGCACAAGAATTACCCGCCCGACATCGACCGCGAGCCGGACAAGACGTACGTCTTCAAGGTTTAAGGCGGGCGCTTAGGTCCGTTTGATCGCGGGCAGGATTTTCGTTTTGGCCCGCTCCAAGTCCGCGGGAAAATCGATCTCGATCCAGGGCATCCCCGTAATATCCTCGAACCCGAAGCTACCCGGCGGCGCGCTCAAGAGCATGTCGCGCATCGCCGGCTCGTAGGCCAGGTCGATCTCGCCCCGGTCGATATAAGTCTGCAACCAACCGACCAGGGTCGCCGCCATATCCGGTGCCAGACAGAGGAACCCCGGCCACTCGCCGACCCGGTCGAATGCGCCCTCTATCCCCTTGCCGAACTCGACCGGCACGCCGTCGCGAATGCAGAGCCGGACGGGCTCGTCGCCGCCCTCGAAATCCTCGTCGAACAGAAAACAATTTTCAGGGGCCGCATTCACGAGTCTCGAGAGCATCTCGACCGGGTACAACACGTCGGCATCCATGAACAGGATACGCTCGCCCGACATCAACGTTTCGCGCGCCTCCCAAAGCGAGACGACGGGCCCGTTGCGAAACCGCGGGTTATAAACGCTGCGCACGAAGCCTTCCGGGCTCACCCGCAACGCTTCGGCCAGGATTTCATCGTGGCGATACCCGACGACGAGCGTGAGGCTTTCGATCCCGATCGCCTGCAAGGCATCGATATGACGATGCATCAAGGTCTTGCCGTCGAATTTCAGCAGGCTTTTCGGCGGCTGCGAGCCGTCATCGCCGTAAAGACGCGAACCGACGCCCGCGGCCAACATGATTGCTTTCATAGAAGCTCCCTAGTGATGTCGATTCCCCGAAGGTCGTTTTTGCGCTCCGTTGCCGAGATAGCCTTTCTCCCGAAACCAGGAAACGGCATCGCGGATCGCCTCGTGGGCGGGCCTCGGCTTGTAGCCCAGTTTCCGGACCGCCTTATCGCTGGTAAAGAACATCTTCTTCTTCGCCATCCTGAGCCCGTCAACCGTGACGAACGGCTCGCGGCCGCTCAAATGCCCCCAGGCTTCGGCCACATAAGCGATCGGCATGATCACATCGTGCGGAATGCTGAAACGCGGCGGCCGCCCGCCCACGATGGCCGCGATCTCGATCAGGATGTCCCGCAGGCTCATATTGTCGCCACCCAGGATATAGCGTTCGCCGATCTCGCCCTTTTCGAAGGCCAGCATATGTCCCTCGGCAACGTCGTCGACATGAACGATGTTCAATCCGGTATCGACGTACACCGGCATCTTGCCCTGCGCCGCCTCGACGATCATGCGCCCCGTCGGCGTCGGCTTGATATCGCCCGGCCCGACCGGCGTCGAGGGATTGACGATCACGATCGGCAAGCCTTTTTTAGCCAGCGCCCGCACTTCCTTCTCGGCGAGAAACTTGGATTGCTTATACGCACCGATCATGTCCTCGAAGGCGACCGGCGTTTCTTCGTTGTTGGCCCATTCATTCGGTTGAATGCCCAGGGTCGCGACGCTGCTGGTGTAAACGATCCTGGAAACCCCGGCATCGGCGGCCGCCAACATCACGTTGCAGGTACCGCCGACATTGATCTTGAACATCTCCGCCGGGTTCGGAATCCAAATCCGGTAATCGGCGGCAACGTGAAACAACGCGTCACAACCTTTCAGGGCCGCGTCGAGCGATTCGCGCTCGGTCATATCGCCGAGCGCGACCTCGACGTTCAGGCCTTCCAGATTCGCTCGGTCGCTGGACGCCCGGCACAGAACCCGGACGTCATGACCCGCGCCCAGCAACCGCCGTGCGACGGCGGCCCCGACGAATCCCGTAGCTCCGGTAACGAGCGTCGTCACGGCTATGTTCTACTCACCAGGCAAACCCCGCCGATTGGGAAAAAATTCAATGAAACGCGGATGGGACGTCAACGGCTTAGAAACGGCCCGGCACGGCCGGGGCTCCAGAGTGCTTCTCATGAACGGCCTTATTACCAGAGCCGATTTGGAATGGCAAAACCGCCGGTATGGGCCCGAAAAACCCGTGCAAAACCTTGGAAAATAAGGTAGGTATCACTTTGAGTGACGGTACTGTTACCGGTGGGGACCATAAATTCGCTTCCGAATCCCCGTTCAATGGCCATATTGAGGCCATTGTCCGAAACTGTGCGACCTTCACAATCAGGAGATGATTCGTTGGCCCCGATAAACGGCAAAAAATTCAAAGTCTTGCTCGCCCAGCCTCGCGGTTT
The DNA here is from genome assembly GCA_040904505.1 of Rhodospirillales bacterium. GTDB lineage: Bacteria > Pseudomonadota > Alphaproteobacteria > Rhodospirillales > CALINB01 > CALINB01. The sequence continues at coordinate 23,631 of JBBDTH010000087.1, forward strand.
CTGCGCCGGCGTCGAGCGGGCGATCGAAATCGTCGAGCAGGCCTTGGCACTCTACGGCCCGCCCGTGTATGTGCGCCATGAGATCGTGCACAATAAGCACGTCGTCGAATCCCTGAGCAAGAAAGGGGCGATCTTCGTCGAGGAGGTCCACGAAATCCCCGACGGCGCCGTTACGATTTTCAGCGCCCACGGCGTTTCCGAGGCCGTCGAGAACGCCGCCACCAATCGCGATCTTCCCGTGATCGACGCCACCTGCCCGCTGGTGTCGAAGGTCCATAAGGAAGGCCAGAATCATCATCTCAAAAATCGCGAAGTGATTCTGATCGGCCATGAAGGCCATCCGGAAGTCGAAGGCACGATGGGACGGATTCCCGGCGGCGTGCATCTCATCAGCCAGGCGCAAGACGTCGAGCGTCTGACGGTACGCAATCCCGACCGGGTTGCCTATGTCACGCAGACGACGCTCAGCGTGGACGAAACCCGCGACGTCATCACGGCGCTCAAGAAACGGTTTCCCAAAATCATCGGGCCCGACGTGAAAGACATCTGCTACGCGACGCAAAACCGCCAGTCCGCGGTTCGTCAACTCGCCAATCAGGCCGATCTGCTGCTCGTGGTCGGCGCGAAGAACAGTTCCAATTCCAATCGCCTGCGCGAAATCGGCGAGGAAATGGGCATTCCCAGTTATCTCATCGACGACGCCGACAGCCTCAAACCCGAATGGTTGGAGAACGTGAACGCCGTCGGCCTCACGGCGGGCGCATCGGCGCCGGAACAACTCGTGCAAGGCGTCATCGCGCGCTTGGGCGAATTCGGCGACGTCGAAGTCGAGGAACTCAAAGGCGTGGAAGAAAACATGCACTTCAAGTTGCCGCGCGAGCTTACCGAAGCGACCCTGCAACGCAAATCCGCATAACCGAAGGACGACATCGTGGCTGTACCGTTAATTCAACAGATTCGCGTCGGCGCTTATATTGTCAAACAGCGCCTCAAGCGGAACGACAAATACCCGCTCGTCCTGATGCTCGAGCCGTTATTCCGCTGCAATCTGGCCTGCCCCGGCTGCGGCAAAATCGATTACGAAGACAAAATCCTCAACAAACGCTTGAGCCTCGAGGACTGCCTGCAGGCCGTCGACGAATGCGGCGCGCCGATCGTCTCGATTCCGGGGGGCGAGCCGTTGATTCACAAGGATATCGACAAAATCGTCGAGGGCATCGTCGCCCGCAAGAAGTTCGTTTACCTCTGCACCAACGCGCTTCTGCTCGAAAAGAAACTCGACCTGTTCAAGCCCTCGCCGTATTTGACGTTCTCGGTCCATTTGGACGGCCTCGAGGAGCACCATGACCGGGCGGTCAACCAACAAGGCGTTTTCAAGCGCGCGGTCGCCGCCATCAAGGCCGCCAAGGCGCGCGGCTTTCGGGTCAACGTGAACTGCACCCTGTTCGATCAAATGACCGCGGAGGAAGTCGCCGAATACTTCGATTTCTGCATGGACGAGCTGAACGTCGAAGGCATTACGGTATCGCCCGGCTACGCCTACGAGCGCGCGCCCGATCAGGAGCACTTCCTCAACCGGCGCAAGACCAAGGAGCTGTTCCGCGACATCTTCCGGATCGGCAAGGCCCGGGGACGGGCATGGCGGTTCAGCCAATCCAGCCTGTTCATGGATTTCCTGTCGGGCAATCAGCAATACCATTGCACACCGTGGGGCAACCCGACGCGGAACATCTTCGGCTGGCAGCGCCCCTGCTATCTGCTCGGCGAAGGGTATGCCAAATCCTTCAAGGCGTTGATGGAAGAAACGGCATGGGAAAAATACGGCACCGGCAACTACGAAAAATGCGCCAACTGCATGGTCCATTGCGGCTATGAGGCGACCGCCGTGACCGATACCGTGAAACATCCCCTGAAGGCCCTGAAAGTCGCCCTGCAAGGCTTCGAAACCGAAAAGCCCATGGTGGAAGACATCCCGCTGCACAACCAGCGTCCGGCGGAATACATCTTCGAGGATCTCACGAAGGATCTATCCCGGGAACTGGAGTCCGGGTCCGGCAATCAAAACCGCGCGGCGTAACGCCCGTACCGCCTTACGGTTGGACAGCGCCAAGGACATCATCGTCGGCCAAAGCCAAGGCTGAACCAAGAACCCCGCCGCGATCTGCCCTTTTCGGATACTGCCGTCATCGCGAATGCCCGTCAGCGTCCAGGCGGGAATGCGGGCTTGATGGCTGTCGGAAATCACCCTGAGGGCCGCGAACGGCACGCCGTGCCGTTCGGCGACGCGCGCTACGGCATGGCTTTCCATATCGACGGCCACGGCATTGCACGACAAGTGACATGAAATTTTATCCGCCGGCGTCAACAGCGGTTTATCGCTGCCGGTGATGTTCCCGACCATCGACGCGGCATCGCCCGTCAACGCCAATTCAAGGCCTCGCCGCCAGCGCGCATGAGTGAGAATTTTCCGGCCGTCGGGAAACACCACCGCGTCGGCGATGATGATGTCGCCGGGGCCGTGATGGGGATCGAGAGCCCCCGAAAAGCCGAGGCTGATCAAGGCCGAGCACCCGTGGGATATAAGCGCCTGGGCCGCTTCCGCCGCGCGCCGGGCATCGGCTCCGGCGACGCGGATCGCCGGACGCTCGTCGAAATCGTACATATCGAAACAGTCGGCTTCGCTTGCCAAGCCGACGATGACACCGAGGCGGGGCACTTAAATTCCGTACGCCGGCGTTTTCGCGTTCGCCGCCATCATATTCCGATAACGCGCCAACGCCCATAACGCGAAATAAGCACTGTATCCGTGATAACTGAGATAAAACACGCGCGGGAAACCGACGGCATTATAGAATTTCTCTTCCCATTTGCCGCCGTCGCGCGGCGCCTTGAGCAGAAAATCGATGCCCCGGCGCACGGCTTCGCTGCGAACCTCGCCGACGGCCATCAACCCCAACACCGCCCAAGCCGTTTGCGACGGCGTGCTGGCCTTAACTTCGCCGCGGCGATGACGCCAGTAGGTCGCGCAATCCTCGCCCCAGCCGCCATCGGGCCGTTGCGCCGCTTCGAGCCATTTGACGGCTCGGCGGATATGCGGCGCCCGCGGATCTTCTCCGGCCGCGTTGAACGCGGACAGGGCCGACCAGGTTCCGTAAATGTAATTCGTGCCCCAACGGCCGAACCAGGAACCGTCCTCTTCCTGTTCCCGACGCAGATAGTCCAGGCCCCGTTTTACCGTCGGGTGATCCTTGCCGTAACCGAGTTGCGCCAGCATCCCGATACACCGGGCGCTCACGTCCACGGTCGGCGGATCGAGCAACGCGCCGTGATCGGCGAACGGAATATTTTCCAAAAAATAGTATTCGTTGTCCGCATCGAAGGCGCCCCAGCCGCCGTTCTTGCTTTGCATGCCGATAATCCACTCGGTGGCGCGCTCGATCGATTCCTTGTATCGCTGCTGGTCGGCACGATGCATTGCCATCACGACCACGGCCGTATCGTCGACATCCGGATAATGGTCGTTCCAATACTGGAAGGCCCAACCGCCGGGACGCACGTCGGCGCGGTTCGCTTTCCAGTCGCCTTTGACGTCGAGAATTTGGCGCCCCTTCAACCAATCCATGGCCCGTCGCGTGACGTTGCTGGTGCCGTCGTGGCCTGCTTCCATCATGGCCAGGGCCGCGAGCCCGGTGTCCCAGATCGGCGACAGGCACGGCTGGACGTATCCCCAATCGTCCTTGAGGGTGAGCAGCTTATCGACGGCACGCCGCGCGATCACGTAATCGGGATGGTCTTTCGGATACCCCAAAAGGTCGAACACCATCAAGGCGTTGGCCATCGCCGGGAAAATGCCGCCGAGGCCGTCCTCGCCGTTCAGGCGTTCCTTGACGAACGCTAACGCCTTCTCGGTCGCTTTGCGCTCGAGAATCCGCGGAAAATACGGTTCGCATCGACGGATTACCTTGTCGAGGCGCAGCAGCACCGCCCCCAGCCAATGGCCGGTCGGATTGTTGTTGTAGTGCCATTCCTCGTTGGGCGGCGTGACGAACAATTCCGCGATGCCGATGCCCCGGGGATTCTTCGCGCGAGCGCGGCGCGAACATAAAATCAACAACGGCACCATGACCGTGCGCGACCAATAGGAAACCTTATCGATGTGAAACGGCGACCATCGGGGCAGCAAAACCGCCTCGACGCGCATGACCGGCACCGCGCGCCAGGGCACCTGCCCGAACAACGCCAGCGCCGTGCGCGTGAAGACGTTGCTTTTGGCCGCGCCGCCGAAAGCAAGAATGGCTTCGCGCGCGCGCGCCATGTGCGGCGCGTCGATGTCCTCGCCGGTCAGCTTCAAGGCGTAATAGGCTTTAACGGAGGCGCTGATGTCGAAATCGCCGCCATGGAACAGCGGCCACCCGCCGTGATCGGCCTGGGTCGCCCGCAGGTAGGCGGCGAGCTTCCGTTCGACGTCATCGTCGATTTCATCGAGATAATGGTTGAGCAGAATATATTCCGCCGGAATCGTCGCATCGGCCTCGAGCTCGAACACCCAGTGCCCGTCCTCGGCCCGCTGCCCCTCGAGCCACGAGGCGGCTTCGCCGATCGTGGCGTCGAGCGCGGCTTTCCAACGTTCATCCGTCCCCGAGAGGGCGGATATCGGAGAGTCTGTCTCCGCCGGGGCGGCTCGTGTGTCGAAAGAATCCACGGCTGAATCCGAACCTGTCCGTTCCGGGTCACTCTGGGGGGTTTGATGTGGCAAAAGTACTGAAATGTCAAGAATTTGAAACAAATCTTAACACGCCCTCGGCGGCCAGCCTACCCGAACGGACCGCCCCTTCTATGGTCGCCGGCAGCCCGGTATCCGTCCAATCCCCCGCCAAATAAAAATTTTTCCAGGCGGTCCGGGATTTCGGCCTGAGCGCGACCTGAGCCGGCGTTTGCGCGAATGTCGCCCGCTTTTCCTTGACGATCCGATGAGGCGGCACGGGTTGCGCCGGAAGCTCGAGGACAGTCACAATTTCACGCCACATGGTTTGGGCGATCTCATCGGCGGGCAAATCGACACTCGCGTCGGCGGCGCTGACGGTCGTGGAGACGACATCACCCCGGCAAAAAATCCACTGGCAAAGTCCGCCGATCACGCCGATGAACGATTCCGCCGCACACGGTGCCGGAAGCCGGAAATGGCCGTTCACGATCGCACGGCTTTCCGTCGGCACCGCCAGACCGGGCACGAGATCGCCGGCGACCGACGGCGGCACGGCCAGTACGGCCGCATCCCGATCCGTCAACACGATCCGGTCCTCCCCGACGGTAAAGGCCGCGAGACGGTCGTTTGAAAACTCCAGCGCCCGAACCCGGGCCTTGAATCGGACGCCGATCCCCGCGCCCGCGAGCCGGCTCAGGGCCGGATCGATAAAACTTTCGCTCAGTCCTTGCCGGGCGACCCGGGGCTTGCACGCCGCGCCGCCGCGCCCGAAGGTCTCGCGGATCACCGGCCATAACAACGACGCGGCCCCTTCCGACGCCGCCGTGTTCAAGGCCGAAACCGCCAACGGCTCCCAAAGGCGGCGAAACAAAACGCCGTTGGAATCGAGGCACTCCGTGATCCGGGCTCCTTGTCCGGCCCAAGCCAACCGGAGTTCTTCGAGGTAATCCCCCGCGGCGGTTTCGGGGACCCGGCGCGCCGAATCGAAAATCCACCAGGGGAAAACCCTGGCGTTCGGATGCACGGTCCAGCGCTCGCCGGTTTGCAAATCCACGAATGGGAACAGAGCCTCGTCGGGGCCGGTTAGGCTTTCCGATGCCCCGATCAAGGTAAGGTAGTCGAACGCATCCCGATTGCCGCTCAACAGAAGATGATTGCCGTTATCGATGCGCCGCCCGAGCCCGTCGTCGTAAAAGGAACGGCACCGGCCTCCGGCGTGTCCCGCCGCCTCGTAGAGCGCCGCCGCGCGGCCCGCTTGCGCGAGGCGGACGGCACAGGACAGCCCCGCGAGCCCGGCGCCGAGGATGTACGTTGTCCCGCCCGTCACTAGAGAATCCCATGCCGAAGGAGGACCCAGAGTTTCTCCGCCTTCGACAGGGAAACCGGCGAATCGAGGCGCTGCCAGCCGGCATTCTGAAGTTTACGGAAAATCCGGCGATAGGATTCCATCATCATGATAGCCGGGCGCATCTGCGCGCGGTCACAGGTAGCTAGAATTTTCTCGGCTTCGCCGAATCGCCGTGCCGCATCCTGTGCCAAAACCCGGCAAACGGTCGGCAATAACGGATGCGACAATAACATTCGCGCATCGTTCGGCACATCGACGCGGTAATCATGCAAGAGACTTTCGGGCAAGTACAACCGGTTGCGTTGCGCGTCCTCATACACGTCGCGCAAAATATTGGTCAATTGCAGCGCCTGGCCCAGCGCATAGGCGACCCTGTCGCCGGTGTCTTCATCGATACCGAAAATACGATTGGACAGCCGGCCCACGGCACAAGCAACACGGTCGCAATAAAGTTCCAAGGTTGCCTTATCCGGGATGCGCACCTTATCGTGGGCGTCCATCTCCATGCCGTCGATCAAGGCCATGAAATCTTTTTTGCGCAAGCCATACCGGTGCAACGGGGCCAATAAAGCCTGTCCGATGAATCGCAGCGGCGCGCCGGCGTAAAGGCGCTCGATCTCTTCTCGCCAGGCATCGAGTTGCACGATTTTATTGGATTGCAGGCCGGGATCGTCGGCGATGTCGTCAACGTCGCGGCAAAACGCATAAACGGCATACATGGCCCGGCGCTTGTCCTCGCCAAGCCGCCTCATCGCCCAGAAAAAGGACGTTTTGGACTGCTTGACGATCGCTTCGACGTGCGCATGGGCTTCAGCCACATCGGGTGAAAGCGTCGCCGTCGTCATGAATCCCATTGCCTCCCCTGAAAGCGCCACTGCCTCAAGTCCGGAACCATGATAGCGCCCTTTCCAGGCCCCACCTTTACCACGCCAATGCCGGCGTGCCGAATCGAGCGTCATCAAAACGTACAACAGCCCCGCCCCGGGCAAGCCCGCGGCCCATCCCCAGTTCATACCGTAAAGCCGCAACGTCGGCCGGTACGCCGCGGCCATACCCGCATAGGCCGCCAGGCCGACGGCCGTCAAAACCGGATCGGCCGCGCCGATTCCCGCGATTACCGCCAAGGGCGGCATCAGATAAATGACGGCCATGGCGATGACGGTCATCAGCAATAAAACGGCCGAGTGCTTCAATTGCTCGAAGGCGCTTCTCGCGACCATGCCCCAAATATCGCTCAAGGAGTCGTACCGGCGCAGGCTGATCGTATCCTTCGTCAGGCCCAGCCAGATCCTGCCGCCCTTCTTGATCGCCGCCGCCAACGCGCAATCGTCGATCAACCGGTCGCCGATCGCCTGGATGCCGCCGATCCGGTCCAGCGCCGCGCGGCGCACCAGCATACACCCGCCGGCGGCGGCGGCCGTCGCGCGCTTCGGATCGTTGACCCAGGAAAACGGATACAGTTTTTGAAAAAAGAAAACGAATGCCGGTATCAACCACCGTTCCCAGAAAGACCGGCACTGCAACAACACCATCAGGGAGACCAAATCGTAACCGCCGCGCTCGGCATGATCGACGAGGCGGCGAAGGCTTTGCGGGCCGTGCTCGATATCGGCGTCCGTCAGCAACACATAGGCCGCGGACGGATCGGCGTGTTCGGCGTGCCGCACACCTTGATGCACGGCCCATAATTTTCCCGTCCACCCCGGACTCAAAGGAACGCCGTCGAGCACCGTCAGGCAATCCGCCCTCTCGGGCGACGCTTCAGCCGCGTGGCGGGCCTCGGCGGCGGTGCCGTCGGAACTGTTGTCGTCGACGACAATAACGTGAAAGCTCCCCGGATAATCCTGGCGCAGCAATGACGACACCGTTCTGCCGATACTGCCTTCCTCATCGCGCGCGGGAATGACCGCCACGACTGCTGGCCAATGCTCCCGCTCCCGGGACACGTCCTCCAACCGCTGATCGGCTTTCCAAAACGATCCCCGGAAAAGAATCAAAAACAGCCATGCCAATGCCGAAACGACGGCCAAGGCAAGCGCTCCCCCGAGGATCATGGCTTGTAGAGCCCCGCGAACACGGCGCCGGCGCCCCGGAAACAGGCCCACAGGTATCCCGCCTTGCTCAGCTCGACCCGGCGGGCCAGCAAATCCCGGCGGCGCAGCAACCCGATCAACCGCTCCGCAATCCGCACGATCGCCGCCGATTCCATCGCCAGGCGCCGGGACGCCAAGCCCACCGGCAAGGACCGTGCCTCGATCATCAATGTTTCCACGCCGTCCAACGTCAGATCGAAAACCCGGCGCAAGGGGGCATTGGTCGCCGATGCGTCCAGGTCCGCAACCTCGGCGCCCTCCTCGGTCATCCAGTCCATGGGCAAATAGACCCGGTCGAGTTGCCGGTAATCGTCCTTGGCATCCTGCAGGTGATTGATGATCTGCAGGGCGATGCATAAGGCGTCCGACGGCCGGTGACCGTCGCGCGAACCGCCGTGAAGATCGACCATATACCGGCCGACCGACGCGGCCGACAGCATGCAATACCCGATCAAATCGTCCCAGTCGTCGTAACGAAGCTTCGTCGCGTCCTGCTTGAACGCCGCCAGCAAATCGACGCAATGCCGGGGCGAGACGCCGGTGGCGGCGAGACTCTCGCGCATCCGCGATGCCTTTTGGTACGCGGTATCATCGGGACCGCGTCCGAGCAATGCATTTTCATACCCGTTCAGCCGATAAATCTTTTCATCCGGCGATAACCCCGGATCGTCGGCGATATCGTCCGCCGAACGGGCAAAGGCATAAAAGATCGCGACGTGCGGGCGCAGTTCCGGCGGCAACAGCCACGACCCGACGGGAAAGTTCTCATAGGCAACATCTTTACCGGAAGGCGTTTCGACCATAAGAGCGGTTGCCGTCGTCATGAACGCGTTACATTTCCCGCGGCACTTCGCCTTTAGGATTGCTGATTCTTGATTTGTTGAATCTTTTTACGGAGCTCCGAAAGCAAGCCTTCAACGGTCCCGCCGTTTTGCCGGATTACGGAAGCGAACTCCGAGCGCTGGGTCTGGCCCATACTCAAGCCCTCGACCATCAAATCGATGATCTTATAATTGCCTTCCTGGGCCCGCAGACGCCAATCCACTCTCACCGGCGGCTGTCCATCGGGGCGGTTCAGAAGCGTCGACACGATCACATCGCTATCGCCCGAATTCAAGGCCTGGGTCACCTTCAGCGAAGCCCCCGGATAGCGGGCAAAGCGGTCCACATAGGTTTCCACGAGCAGTTGCTCGAAAAGATCGAAATATTCATTCTTTTGCGCCTCCGTGGCGCTGCGCCAAAACCGGCCCAATACCCAGGCCCCGATCGTCCGATAGGCGAAATAGTCATGAAGCAGCTTGCGAAATTTAGTCACCCGTTCCGTGCGCGGCTTATCTTCGATCGTTAAGGATTGCAGCGCATCATCGGCAAGGGATTCTATAAAACGCTTGGCGCTCTGTTCGAAATTTTCGGCATGGCCGTTCTGCGGAAAGGTAAAAGCCGTTAACGCGAATACCAAGCCGATCATCAGAATGTACTGTCTTTTGAGCATCGTTTTCTGTTCTCTCTCCCCATCAAAAACAGATGTACAACACTCCGGAATATATTCTCGAATACCGCTAAAATCAAAGACTCCCGATTACCGGCAGAAAATCAAGCCATAGACGGCGATATTCACCGTTTTTCGGAGACGTGATTGAGCTTTTCCCTGGTAAATTACAAAATAATGCCCTACCGATTCTCCCCTCATCCCGAGGGTAATTCCATAACAAACGGTATTCGAAAGGGCAATGGCATCCATGCTGAAAATCTGGGGACGCAAAAACTCCAGCAACGTCCGCAAAGTCCTGTGGTGTTGCGCCGAAATCGGATTGGAATACGAGCGAATCGATTGGGCCGGCCCCTTCGGCGGCAACGACGACCCCGCTTTCCGCAAGTTGAATCCGAACGGCCTGGTGCCGGTCATCGAGGACGGCGATCTGGTGCTGTGGGAATCCAACACCATCCTGCGCTATCTCACCTTCAAGCACAGCCGCGGTAATCTATGGCCGGAGGACCCCGACGAGCGCGCCGTCGCGGAGATGTGGATGGATTGGCTGCTCTCCGTCGTCAATCCGCTGACCAGTCCGATCTTTCGCGGTATCGTTCACACGCCCGAAGACAAACGCGATCCGGCGATGCTCAAGGAAAAAGGCGACCAGCTCGGCGCCAAATGGGCCATGTTCGATAACCACTTGAAGGGAAAGGATTTTGTTCTCGGCAAGAAACTCAGCATGGGCGATTTCGGTCTCGGCATCCATGCCCACCGGTACTTCGCCCTGGTCGAGGACCGCCCGCCCCTGAAAAACCTTGAGGCCTGGTACAAGCGGATCGGCGAACGGCCCGGCTTCGCCGAACACGTGCCGATCTGCCCCTAGGCCGATCTGCCCGTAAGCAACGCCGAAGACAAGCGAATGATTCCGCCGGTCAGGTCGACGCGACCGACCGTTCCCCCTTGACCTGCAGGCGGTGCATGATCCGCCGCGCATCCGCATCGAACGGCTCACGGCGATGCAGCGTGCAGCGATTGTCCCAAATCAGCACGTCGCCCGGCCGCCAATGATGGAACCACGCCAACTCGGGGCGGGTCGCATGCGCCCAAATAGCGTCGAGCAGCCGTTCGCTTTCCTCCAACTCGAGCCCCATTACGTATTCATGCGGACGGCGGCCGAGCAATAGATAGTCGCGCTGGGTCTTGGGATGCCGGCAGATCACCGGATGGCGCGGCCCCGGCGTTTCCATCGGGTTCGTCACCTCGGTAAAACCGATTCGCAACTCGCCCGCGCTGTTGTGCGCGTTATCGTGAATCAGCAAGCGGTCCGCCGCCTTTTCGCGCAAAGCCGCCGGCAAGGTTTCGCACGCCTCGTACAAATTCGAGAAGCCCGTTTCGCCGCCCGTTTCCGGCACCTCGAGCGCGTAGAGAAGCGACGCCGACGGAACGATCTCCTGATAGGTCATATCGGAATGCCAAACGGCCTCGCCGTTGCCGAGCGCGCCGATCGGCTTGCCGTCCTGCTTGACGTTCGAGACCACCAGGATTTCCGGATAGTCCTTCATCCAGGGCCGCCCGATTTGGCTGAGATACGGTAATTCCAATTCGCCGAAGCGGCTGCCGAACGCCATAAGCTCTTCATCCGACAGGGTCTGATCGCGAATCAGCAATACAAGATGATCGTACCAAGCCTGTTCGATCTCCCGGAACGACTCGTCCGTTACCTTGCGCAAATCCACGCCCCGGATCTCGGCGCCCAACGCGGCACCCGAGGGAATGACCTCGATTTTTTCCAGTGTTTTCAGCATTCCAGTCTCCTTCGGCAGCCTGACCGAAACCGTTGCTATCATGCAGAGTCTATAACGTCTAATACAATTAAGGCTTAGATATTATAACCTAAGATTATATAAATGATCCGATCTAGGATTTAGGGAAATTCTTGATCTCGTCTTGCGCGATGGTGCGCACGATGGCGGCGAAATGCTCGGCGATGCGGGCGACCGGCCTATTCAACGGAAACATGAAGCCGAAATCGTAATCGACGAACGGCTTGAACGGCCGCACGGCGATCTCCTTGCCGACGAATTTCGCCGCCGTGAAAGGATCGACGATCGACACTCCCACGCCTTCGATCACCAGTTCGCAGATCGAAATCGAGTTCTGCGCTTCCATGACCAGGTTCCGCCTGACTCCGAAAGCATCGAAAACCTGATCGGTTCGAAACCGGGACATCGTTTCCGGCACCAACGAGATGAAAGGCTCGCCTTCCAGATCGCGGGCATGGATGGCGCGTTTCCCGGCGAGCGGATGCCCTGCCGGCATGACGCAAACGCCCTTGGTCCGCGCGAAAACCTCGGAAACCGACATCGGATAATCGATCGGGAAGGTCGAAATGGCGAGATCGAAATTCTGCGCGCCGAACCAATTGGAGAATTCGCGCCGCACCATGATCTTGAACGTCGTTCTGACGTCGGGATAGAGCTTCTTGAATTCCGCCAGGGCCTTCGGAAGGATCGTATGCCCCATCGGCGTAGACGCCAGAATATCGAACTGGCCGGTTTTAAAACTATCGAGGTTGTCGATAAAATCCGCGATCCGGTCGAGCCCCGTGTACGCCCGCTCGGTTTCCTGAAACAACAGTTCCGCCTCCGGCGTCGGATAAAGCCGCCCGCGGCGGCGCACGAACAACGGCACGCCGGCGCGTTCCTCGAGATGTTGCAACAACCGGCTGACCGCCGGCTGCGAGATATTCATCATGGTGGCGGCCTGCGTGACGGTGCCGCTCAACATCACGGAACGAAAGGCATCCAATTGGCGCAGGTTGATCGTTTGGGGCATGGGCGGTCGCGTTTCGGTTGCGTCGGATCGGAACAATATATAACCTAAAGTTATATACTCTAAAAGAGAAATAAGATTTACACATGATTTGCGGCATCGCCGCTTGCCTGTCCCGTTGCCGTCGGGCAAATTCGGCGCGACGCTCCCCCTACGGATGAACCCCTTGCAAATGAGCCCGTCATGACGATCCACGACGCCACCCTCTATCGCCTGCAATTGCCGTTGCCGAAGCCGTACAAGGTCGCTTTCAAAACCTACATCACCTTCGACCCCTACATCGTCGAAGTGCGCAATTCCGACGGCCGGTCCGGGTGGGGCGAGGCACACATCCCCGCCGGCTACAGCAGCAAGGAAACGCCCGACGTCGGCTGGGCCTTCTGCCGGGAATTCGGCGAAAAAATCATCGGCCTGTCCGCGCGCGACGCCAAGGCGGCCATCGGGAAAGCCGCCCCGCGAAGCCCGATGGCGGCGACCGCGCTGACCAGCGCCATCGAAATGCTCGAAGACAATCCCGTCTTCACCATCGACGCGGATACCCGCGTGCCGCTGCTCGCGGGTATCGGCTCGAAAACCCTAGACAGAATTCCCGACGAAGTCGATGCGTTGATCGAACAAGGCTTCACCACACTCAAGGTCAAGGTCGGGTTCGACGTCGAGGACGATCTCGCGCGGGTCGAGAAAACCCGTGCCGCCGCGCTCGGGCGCGCCCTGGTTCGCCTCGACGCCAACCGCAATCTGTCGCGCGATGACGGCTGCCGGTTCGCCCGGGCTCTCAACCCGGAGGGTTTGCAACTCTTCGAACAGCCCTGCGGCACCGATGCCTGGGACGACAACGCCGCCGTCGCCGCCGTCTCGAGCGTGCCGATCATGCTCGATGAATCGATCTACG
>JBBDTH010000088.1:0-7329 GCA_040904505.1 Rhodospirillales bacterium
TGAATGAAAATAAGACCCCCTACCGATGAAGAGCAAAAGCAGTGGCCGAAGGACGTGATCGTGCCGATCGACGAGCGGTTTGCCGACGAGCGCGGCGAGATCATCCCGCTCTCCGATCTCGCCATGGACAGCGCCGTGATGATCACCTCCAAGAAAGGCACGGTGCGGGCAAATCATTATCATAAGACCGATTGGCATCTGTGTTATGTCGTGTCCGGCTCGATCGATTATTACCATCGGCCGCACGGCAGCGAGGAAACGCCCGAACACGTTCACGTCAAAACCGGCGAGCTTTTTTTCACGCCGCCGCTGGTCGATCACGTCATGGTGTTTCCCGAGGACACGATGTTTCTGACCCTGGGACGCAACCCCCGCGATCAGGAAACATACGAATCCGACGTCGTTCGGATTCCGCCGCTGCAACCCCAATCCTGACGTTCCCTTGAGCCCGCTGTGCCGACGCCGCGATACCTGCCGTCTGTGCGGCGGCGATGATCTGTCTTTGGTGCTGTCGCTCACGCCGACGCCGCCGGCGAATGCCTTCGTTGCCGAACAGGCGCTCGGCGAAGCGCAACGGACATTCCCGCTCGATGTCTTTTTTTGCGAGGATTGCGCCCACGTGCAATTGCTCGATGTGGTCGATCCGGGCGTACTGTTTTCCGAGTATGTGTACGTTTCGGGCACGTCACCCGTGTTCGTCAAGCATTTCGATGACTACGCCCGCGCCGTCCTGGACCGGTTCAAGCCCGCGCCGGGCAGCCTCGTTCTCGATATCGGCTCGAACGACGGCACGTTGCTGAAATGTTTCAAGCAGGCCGGCATGGCCGTTCTCGGAATCGACCCGGCGCGCGACATCGCCCGCGCGGCGAGCGGTCAAGGCATCGAAACCCTGACCGATTTCTTTTCCGTCCCTCTTGCCGGGAAAATTCGCGAGGAACGCGGCCCCGCTTTCGTCATCACCGCCAACAACGTCTTCGCGCACGCGGACGATCTCGCCGGGATCACGGAAGGAATCCGACGCCTGCTGGCGCCGGACGGAGTCTTCGTCTTCGAGGTCTCGTATTTGCCGGACGTTTACCGGCACACCCTGTTCGATACCATCTATCACGAGCATCTCGCCTATCACACGGTGAAACCGCTGGTGCGGTTTTTCGCCGAGCACGGCTTGGAATTGATCGCCGCCGAACGTATCGAGTCTCACGGCGGCAGCCTGCGCGGCATCGTTCAGCACGCAGGCGGGCCCCACAAAATCGCCGAGTCCGTCGCCGACCGTATCGCCGAGGAAGAGCGCTTAGGCCTGGACAAATCGGCGACTTTGACGCAGTTTGCCGCCGACATCGACGGCATCAAACGGAATTTAACGGCAGTGCTGAAGGATTTAAAGGCACAAGGAAAATCCATCGCGGGCTTCGGCGCCCCGGCCAAGGCCACGACCCTGATGTATCATTTCGGGCTGGGGCCCGACGTCATCGATTTCATCGTCGACGACAGCCCCTTGAAACAAGGCCTGTTCACGCCCGGCCACCACATCCCGGTTCTGCCGTCCACGGCGCTTTACGAGCGCAACCCCGATTACGTCTTGATCCTCGCGTGGAATTTCGCCGGGCCGATCATGAAAAATCATGAAAAATTCACGCGGGCCGGGGGACATTTCATCGTTCCCCTACCGAAAGTTCAGGTGCATTAAGCATGACCGCATTCTTTCTCAAGACCGATATCGAAGAAACCGTCGCGCGTCTCGGCGGCGCGTCGAAAAAGCTTTCGGGCAAGACGGTCCTACTGACCGGCGGACGGGGATTTCTCGGCCGCTATTTCACGGAAATTTTTGCCGCGCTGAACGAGCGCGTTCTCGATAAGCCCGTAAAACTCGTGGTTCTCGACAACCTGATCACGGCCGGCAAGGACGGCTCGAAAATACCGAAAATCGATAACGTCACCTTCGTCGAGCACGACGTCATCCAGCCCTACGGTTTCAACGACTCGGTCGATTACATCATCCACGCGGCGGGGATCGCGAGCCCGTTTTACTACAAGGCCCACCCCCTGGAGACATTGGAAGTGGCCGTCAACGGCACCAAGAACATGCTCGAACTCGCCAATCAGCACGATGCCCGTCTCATATTTTTTTCCTCGAGCGAGATTTACGGCGACCCCGATTCGAAGCACGTGCCGACGGCGGAAAGTTATCGCGGCAACGTCGCCTGCGTCGGCTCGCGCGCCTGCTACGACGAAAGCAAGCGCGTCGGCGAAACCCTGTGCTCGATCTATCACGAGATGAACGGCGTCAGCACCGGCGCGATTCGGCCGTTCAACGTATACGGGCCCGGCATGCAGGAAGCCGATTACCGGGTGCTGCCGAACTTCGCGAGCCGCATCAAGGCGGGCCAACCCCTGAACGTATACGGCTCCGGCAACCAAACCCGCACCTATTGCTATATCACCGACGCCATGGTCGGCTTCATGCTGGTCCTGCTCAACGGCGTGCCGGGCGAGGTGTACAACATCGGCAATCCCAAGCCCGAGATTTCCGTCTTGGATCTGGCGAAAACCATCGAGCGTGTGCTCGGCCGTGCCGTCGCCTATAATGTCGTGGAGTATCCCGACAGTTATCCGCCGGACGAACCCAACCGGCGCTGCCCCGATATCCGCAAGGCCCGGCTGCAAATCGATTACGCCCCCGAAGTTTCCCTGGAAGAGGGCTTGCGGCGGTTCCTGTCGTGGGCCGAGGCCGCCTACACCGGCATTCAATGACGGATGAAGCGATCCCGCGCGGGGAGGACACACTGCTCGACCGGCTGAAATCGAAACAATCGTTTCTCCTATTTCTGGCGCTCGCCGCCCTCGCCGTGGTGCCCGTGTATGCGAGCAACGGCACGGTCGTGCTGCTGGCCGTCGGGGCCCTCGCCGGCATGACGGCCGCCTTGGCCGGCCGGCTCAAGGGCTTCATCAAATCGCCTATCGGGATTTTCTTGGTCCTTTTTTTATCGTGGATCGCTTTTTCCCTCGCGTGGACCATCAGCACCGACGATGCCCCTTGGCTGGCGTTCATCATGACGCTTCTGAGTTTCGTCGGCTTCGCGTTCGTCGCCGCCGTTAGGCAGCTCGGGGCCGGTCCCGCTCAAACGGCTCAAAATATCCTGTTAACCGCCGCGGCGCTCATGATCGGCTTATTCATCATCGAGGCGGCGACCGGCGGCGTGGTCTTGAAGCTTCTCGGCAAAGACGCGGAAATCATTCTGAATACCGTCGGACGCGGCACCACGATCCTGGCCGCGTTCATATGGCCGGTCTTCGCGCTCGCCTGGGCGCGGTTTCAAAACAAATCGGTTCCGGTCGCGTTTCTGATCGGATCGTTTGTCGCCACCTATCTGCTGCCCGTCGACGCGGCCTTTGCCGCGTTGATCGCGGGAACCGTCACTTTTCTGGCGGTCCTTGCCGCACGCCGGGCGGCCCTTGCCGTTCTCTTTTCGATCTTCGCCTTAAGCATCGCCACCGGCCCCTGGCTATCGCTCAATATCCTTAATCCCGACGCGTTGGCGAAAAACGGCATCGCGGTTCCCGAAAACCGGCAACACCGCCTGCTGATCTGGCAATTCGTCTCGTCCAATATTGCAGAAAAGCCGCTCGTCGGGCACGGCTTCGGCGCAGCCCGCGAGATCGGCCGGAGCGAGCAGCAGCGCTACGATGCGCTCCAGGCTCGGCAAGCCGCCCATCTCTCAATCCATGAAATGCGCCTGCCGCTTCATCCCCATAACATTCCGCTGCAGATCTGGCTCGAGCTCGGCGCCGTCGGAATCCTGTTTTATCTCGGCATCCTGTTTGGGATCGGGCGCCGGCTGTGGTACAGCACGGCGCCGCCGGTGTGGATCGCCGCCGCCGCCGCCGGCACGATCGCCTATCTGAGCGTTTCTCTCCTCAGTTTCGGCGCCTGGCAGAACTGGTGGGTCGCGACCGCCTGGCTCGCCGCCGGCCTCCTGGTCCTGGCGCGCCGAACGTTCCAAAGCGATACGACACCCCTGTGACTCTGCTCTAAATCATGATCTAATCTAGGCAATACCTGATATTTTCAAGTACAAAAAGGCCACCCTCACGGTGGCCTTTCGCTTATCTGAAGGATCGGACACGATAATCCATGTGCGGCATCGCCGGCGGCACCGATACGAGCACGGAGACCTTGCGGGCGATGCAGGCACGCCTTCTGCATCGCGGCCCCGACGCACAAGGCGTCTGGCGGGCGCAAGAGGGCGCCGTCGGATTCGCTCATACCCGCCTCAAAGTCATCGATCTCTCCGACGATGCCGCGCAGCCCATGCGCTCGCCCGACGGCCGTTACGTCCTGGTTTATAACGGCGAGATTTATAATTTCCGCGCCCTGCGGCGCGAACTGGAAGCCTCGGGGGTCCGCTTCCGTTCGGCGAGCGATACGGAAGTGTTGCTTCACCTCCTGATTCGCGACGGCGACAAGGCAATCCCTAAGCTCGTCGGCATGTTCGCCTTCGCCTTCTGGGATAACGACAAACGGGAATTGCTGCTGGTCCGCGACCGGCTCGGCATCAAACCGCTGGTCTATGCCCCGCTGGCGAACGGTAACGTGGCGTTCGCGTCGGAAATCTCGGCGCTGCTCGAGCATCCGGGCATCGACGCCGCCCGCGACACGGAGGCGCTTTCCGAGTTTCTCGCCTGCCTGTACGTGCCCGCGCCGCGCACGATTTACCGCGGCATACGCAAACTGCCGCCGGGCCATCTGCTGCGCTGGCGCGCCGGCGAAACGACGATCGAGGCGTATTGGCGCCCGGCCGTCACCGGCGAGCGTACGATAACCGTCGCCGAGGCGACCGAGGAAATCATGCCGCTGCTGCGCCAAGCGGTCACCGACCGCCTGGTCTCCGATGTCCCGTTGGGCTGCTTCCTGTCGGGCGGCATCGACAGCTCGGTGATCGCCGCACTGATGGCCGAGGAAGCCAAGCGCTCGGGCGCGCCGCCGGTGCGCACGTTCACCATGACGTTCGCGGAGGCCGCCTATGACGAGCGCGATAAGGCCGCGCGCGTCGCCCGGCATATCGGCAGCGATCATACCGAACTGCCGGCAACGCCGTCCCTTACCGATATGCTCGACGACTGCGTCGATGCGTTCGGCGAGCCGTTCGGCAACCCGACCGCGCTGCTGATTAACGATCTCTCGCGCAAGGCCCGCGAGCACGTCACGGTCGCGCTGGTCGGCGATGGCGGCGACGAGGTTTTCGCGGGCTATCCGCGCTATCGAGGCGGGTTATGGGCGCGGAATTACCGGCACCTGCCCGAATGGCTGCGCGCGGGCGTGATCGCGCCGATGGCCGATCTCATACCGGAAAGCACGCGCGGGCACCACGGCCTGCGCCGCGCCCGGGAATTTCTCACCGCCGCGAATCAAGACGACGATCGGATGTATGCCGCCTGGGTCGAGTATTTCGACGCCGACGAACGGCGCCGGCTTCTCGGCCTGAACGACACCCCCGACCGCCCGATCGCCCGGCTGTATCGCGACTCGCCCTCCCGGCACCCCCTCGACGCCATGCAGCAGACGGACTTGCTGTCGTTCCTGCCCGGCAACCTGCTGGCATACGGCGACGCCATGAGCATGCGCCATGCCCTCGAGTTGCGCCTGCCCCTGATCGACCATCGCCTGGTCGAAGCGGTCGGAAAGCTGTCGCCCGCCGTGCGGGTTCAGGGCGGCCTGAAATGCCTCCTCAAGGAAGCGGCCAAACGGCTGTTGCCCCGGGATATCGTCGAGGCGCCCAAGCAAGGGTTCAACCCGCCCATGGGGGTCTGGCTCAAAACCGACCTTCAGGACCTCGTCGCCGAGCGGCTGGTGCCGGCGACTCTCGCCGTGATCGGCCTCGATCCGGCGCCGGTTAGCGTCCTGCTCGATGAATTTTGCCGGGGCCGGCGCGATCATTCTCTCAAGATTTGGGCGCTTTTGGTGCTCGAGGCCTGGCACCGCCGCGCCGCCGTTTAAGACGCTTTGCCGTAACCCGCTGGGTTCGCTATAAAAACCGGCTATGGCTTGGCTCTCACCGGCACTTCTCGCTCTGATCGTTTTTATCCTGACCTGGCTCGCCACCGGCGCCGTCCTGGCGCTCGCCAAACGCCGCGCTTTGCTTGCCCACCCCAACGAACGTTCGAGCCATACCGTACCCACACCCCAGGGCGCCGGGCTGGCGCTCGTGCCGGTGTTGGCGGCGAGTTGGCTCGTCATCGGTTTTCTCAAGGCGGACACGCCGCTTCAAATCGACGTCATCGTTATTGCGATGATTGTTCTGGCCCTGATCTCGCTGTGGGACGACCTGCGCACGCTGAACGTTGCCGTCCGTCTGGCGGCGCAAATTTTAGCCGTCGCCGCGGCGTTGTGGGTCATGCCGTTTCGCGGGCCTTTTTTCGCGGGTCTGCTCGCCCCGTCTCTCGATCTTTTCGCCGCCGCCGTTCTCTGGGTTTGGTTCATCAATCTGTTCAATTTCATGGACGGGATCGACGGCATCGCCGGCGTGCAAACCATCTCCCTCGGCGGCGGCATCACCGTCGCGGCCCTTTTAGCCGGCGCCGATCCCGCGCTGCCCTGGTTCGGCATGACCGTGCTCGCCGCCGCCTTCGGGTTCCTGTGGTGGAACTGGCAGCCGGCCAAGATCTTCTTGGGCGACACCGGCAGCGTGCCGCTCGGATTCGTTTTGGGATGGTTGCTTTTGACATTGGCCGCCGAGGGACAGTGGGTCGCCGCCCTCATTCTGCCGCTTTACTATCTGGCCGACGCCACCCTGACTTTGGTCCGCCGCGCCCTGCGCGGCGAGAAGATTTGGCGGGCCCACAGGGAACATTTTTATCAACGCGCGACCCAACGCGGTTTCAGCCATGCTCATGTTTCCTCGGCCGTTCTTGTCGGTAATCTCTGTTTGATCGGCCTCGCCGCGTGGGCGGCCACGGGACGGACCTGGCAGCCCCTGCTGGGTGCCGGCGCCGTGACGATCTTGCTGCTGCTTTATTTGAGTGCCGGCCCCACGGGCCGCGCGGCAACAAAGCCGGCGGCGGACCGCGGAGACGACGCATGAAAATTCTGTTCTTTTCCGACAACTTTCCCCCGGAAACCAACGCCGCCGCCACGCGGGTTTTCGAGCGCGCCTGCTACTGGGCGCAGTGGGGCCATGAGGTCACCGTGATCACCTGCGCGCCGAACTTTCCCCACGGCAGACTTTTCGAGGGCTATCGCAACCGCTGGCGCCAAACCGAGGAGATGAACGGTTTGCGGGTCGTACGGGTCAAGACCTACATCGCCGCCAACACGGGCGTCATCCGGCGCAC
>JBBDTH010000088.1:7429-36934 GCA_040904505.1 Rhodospirillales bacterium
CTCTTTCTGTACCGGCGCGCCGCCGCCGTCGCCGCCTTGACCCAGGCGTTCAAGAAAAACCTCGTCGCGCGCGGCATTCCGGCCGACAAAATCGCCGTCGTCATCAACGGCGTCGATACCTGGCGCTACGGCCCGCGCCCGCGCGATTCCGAACTCGCCGAAACGTGGGGATTGGAAAACCGCTTCGTCGTCGGCTACGTCGGTACCCACGGCATGGCGCACGGCTTGCGCAATGTCCTGGATGCCGCCGAGCTCTTGAAGCAAAACCCCGATCTCCGGATTTTGCTGGCGGGCGCCGGCGCCGAGCGGGACGCCTTGATGGCCGACGCCCGAAACCGGGGGCTGACGAATGTCGTCTTCATGCCGCCGCAACCCAAGGAAGCCATGCCTAGGGTCTGGAGTCTCTGTAACGTCGCGCTGGTTCACCTGCGCGATCATCCCGCATTTGCGAATGTTATTCCGTCCAAGATGTTCGAGGCGATGGCCATGGGCCTGCCGATCCTGCTTGCCGTTCCCGACGGCGAGGCCCGGCGGATTCTCGAGGCCGATGGCGCCGGTTTATGGGTGCCACCCGAAACCCCGCAAGCCCTCGCCGCCGCGATAGAGGCCCTGGCCTCGGAGCCGAGCGAGTATAAACGCCTCGCCGAGGCCAGCCTGGCGGCGGCGCCCCGGCACAGCCGCGAGCGACAAGCCCGCGACATGCTGTCCGTTTTGGACTTCGCCGCGACCGGACGCGGCGCCGAGGCCGGATCGGTCATGCCGGCGCACGGGGAGCCGTCGTGAGCCGGATTCTCGTCACCGGCGCAACCGGCTTCATCGGCGCCCACTTGGTCCCGGCCTTGCTCGAGGCCGGTCATGCCGTTCGAATCGCAAAACGCATGCCGCCGGTCGGAAAGGATTCTCGCGGCATCGAAAGCGTCGCCACCGGCGCCATCGACGGCGAGACCGATTGGACCTGGGCGCTCGACGGCATCGATGCCGTCGTTCATCTGGCCGGACGCGCGCACGTGATGCGCGAAACGGAAACGGACGCACGCGCGGCCTATCGGCGCACCAACGTCGACGGTACCCGCAGACTCGCCGAGGCCGCCGCCGCCGCGGGAATTTCACGGCTGGTTTTTCTCAGCAGCGTTAAGGTCAACGGCGAACGCACCCGCGAATCGCCGTTTCGCGAAACCGACACACCGGCGCCCGAAGACGAGTACGGGCGAACCAAATGGGACGCCGAACGGATCTTGAGCGAAATTTCACGGCAAACGGGATTAAAAACCGTGATCCTGCGACCGCCGTTGGTGTACGGCCCGGGCGTAAAGGGAAATTTCCTGACACTTTTGAACGTGTGTGCGAACAGACTCCCGCTGCCGTTGAGCGGCATAACCAACCGGCGCAGCCTCATCTACGTCGGCAATCTGGTCGATGCCGTTATCGCGTGCCTCGATCGCGAAAAGGCCGCGGGGCAAACGTTCCTACTGCGCGACGGCGACGACGTCGCGACGCCCGACTTGATCCGGCGAATATCCGAGGCCCTGAACGTCAAGGCCCGCCTCCTTCCCTTTCCGCCGGACCTCTTGCGGCTTACCGGAAAACTCACCGGGCGCGGCGCGACGGTCGCGCGCCTGACCGAGTCTCTCGCAATCGACGACTCTAAAATCCGCTCGGTTCTGGGGTGGACGCCGCCCTATTCCATGGTAGAAGGTTTGAGCAAAACGGCGGCCTGGTGGCGGAGCGGCCGCCCCGATATCTAGAAGGTTCATAGGAAATCCCTTGATCTTAAGCCGGCTTTTCACCATGCCCCGACGCGGCTTCTTCGTTTTCGCCCATGACATCGGCATGACGTTCGTCGCGTTCATGGTTTCGATGTACCTGCGGATCGGTTTCGGCTTTCTCGACTATTTCCAGGAATTCTGGAAGGTCGGCGTTACCACGATCATGATCATCGCCGCGGTCGTTTATCTGTTGAGCGGCCTCTATCGCGGGGTCTGGCGTTATGCCTCGCTCAACGATCTGTTCGCCATCTTCAGGGCCGTCACCATCACGACGGTGACGTTCGTGGTGATCATGTTCCTGTGGCAACGGCTCGACGACATGCCCCGCTCGGTTTTGATCATCAACTGGTTTATCCTGATGGCGCTTCTGGGCGGGCCGCGGTTCGTGTACCGGCTGATGAAGGACCGCCATTTCGACTTTTCCCTGCACGAGCGGAACACGCGGCGCATTCCCGTCCTGCTCGTCGGTGCCGACGACGGCGCGGAATTGTTTATCCGTGACATGGCCCGCGCGCCGGATGCCAATTACGAAGTCGTCGGTATCGTGGCCGAAAAATCCTCGCGGGTCGGCCGGCGCATCCACGGCGTCGAGGTTCTCGGCACCACACAGGAGATCGAAAGCGTCGTTAAGCGGCTCTCGACCCAAGACAATGCGCCGCAACGGCTGATCCTGACCAAGGACGATATCGACGGCCCGACCGTGCGGATGTTGCTCGACCGCGCCGCCGAACTGGGCCTCACCATGGCCCGTCTTCCTCGATTAACCGATTTCAGAAGCGGTCTCGAAGATACTGTCGAGGTCCGGCCCGTCGCCATCGAGGATCTTTTGGGCCGCCCCCAAAAAGCGCTCGACCGGCAAGCGATGCAAACCCTGATCGAAGGCAAACGGGTTCTCGTGACCGGCGCCGGCGGCAGCATCGGCAGCGAGCTGGTCCGTCAAATCTGCGGGTTTTCGCCCGCGTCGATCGCCCTGCTCGATTACGGCGAATACAACCTCTATACGATCGATATGGAGGTTTCGCGGCTGTGGCCGACCTTGAAACGCTCGGCCGTCCTCGCCGACGTTCGCGAGCGCGACCTCGTCGGAAAGGTTTTCGCCGCGGCCAAACCCGAACTCGTCTTTCACGCCGCCGCGCTCAAGCACGTTCCCCTGGTCGAAGCCCATCCGACCCAGGGCGCCATGACCAACGTGATCGGCACCGCGAATGTCGCCGACGCCTGCCGCGATCATGCCGTGAATGCGATGGTGCTGATTTCGACCGACAAGGCGGTCAATCCCTCGAGCATCATGGGCACGACCAAACGCATCGCCGAAATCTATTGTCAGGCCCACGACCTCGACCGGCGGGGCGATACCGGGACCCGGTTCATCACCGTCCGGTTCGGCAACGTCTTGGGCTCGACCGGTTCCGTCGTGCCGCTGTTCCATAAGCAGCTTCAAGAAGGCGGGCCGCTGACGGTGACCCATCCCGACATGACCCGTTATTTCATGACCGTGCGCGAAGCGGTCGAGCTCGTGTTAGAGGCATCCGCCCTCGGCTGTACGGACCAACGCACCGACGGCAAAATCTTCGTACTCGATATGGGCGAGCCCGTCCGCATCATCGACCTTGCCCGCCAGATGATTCGGCTGGCCGGCCTGAGGCCCGACGAGGACGTGAAAATCGACATCGTCGGTCTGAGGCCGGGCGAGAAACTCCGCGAAGACGTCTTTCATGAACACGAACAACTGATGCCGACCCGCTACGAGGGCATCCTGCTTGCGGCACCCCGCGCCGTGGGCTTGAACGAGATCCGGAACATCGTCACCGAGCTGGCCGATAGTTGCCGGAACGACGACACCCCCCGGCTCCGGACCCTGATCCGCCAAATCGTTCCGGAATATCAAGGCCGGGCATAACCCTGTTTTCGAACCCCCTGGCCGTCATCGGAGCGCCCTGGTATACCGGGACCGACCGTTCAACCCGCCAGAATGAAAAGAGGTGTCTTCCATGCCGTCGCCCATCCGCCGCGCCCTGATTTCCGTTTCGGACAAGTCCGGCCTGCTCGATTTCGGCCGATTCCTGCACGAACAGGGCGTTGAGATTCTCTCGACCGGCGGCTCGGCCAAGGCCCTGCAAGACGGCGGCGTGCCGGTGAAAGAGGTCGCCGAGCACACGGGCTTTCCCGAAATGCTCGACGGCCGGGTCAAGACGCTTCATCCCGCGATCCACGGCGGATTGCTCGGCATCCGCGGCAATGCCGCCCACGAAAAAGCGATGGCCGATCACGGCATCGCGCCGATCGATCTTCTGGTCGTGAACCTCTACCCGTTCGAGGAAACGGTCGCCAAGGGCGCGGACTTCGATACCTGCATCGAGAACATCGATATCGGCGGCCCGGCGTTGATTCGCGCGGCGTCCAAAAATCACGCCTTCGTCACCGTCGTCGTCGAGGCGGCCGATTACGCGCGCATCATGGCGGCAATGAAAGCCAACAACGGCGAAACCGACCCCGCGCTTCGCAAGGAACTCGCCGCCAAGGCGTACGCCCGCACCGGTGCCTATGATGCCGCGATCGCTTCCTGGTTCAGCGCCCGGCTCGACGAGCCGTTCCCGGCCCGCGCCGTCTTCGCCGGCGAACGCCGGCAGGACTTGCGCTACGGCGAAAACCCGCACCAGCAGGCCGCCTTTTACGCCGGCGGCGAGGCGCGTCTCGGGATCGCGACCGCCGAACAGATTCAGGGCAAGGAACTGAGCTTCAACAACCTGAACGACACCGACGCCGCGTTCGAATTGGTCAGCGAGTTTTCCGATACCGCATGCGCCATCATCAAGCACGCCAATCCGTGCGGCGCGGCAACCGGAAAAACACTGCACGATGCCTACGCGAAAGCGCTCGCCTGCGATCCCGTCAGCGCGTTCGGCGGCATCATCGCCTTGAATCGCAAGCTCGACGCGGCGACGGCGGAAGAGATCGCTAAACTATTTGCCGAGGTGATCATCGCGCCCGAAATCGACGATGCGGCGCGCGCCGTTTTAGCCGCAAAAAAGAATTTAAGGATTCTGGTGACGGGCGGCATGCCCGATCCCACCGCGCCCGGCATGACCCTGCGCACACTCGCCGGCGGCTATCTCCTGCAAAGCCGCGACAACGCCGTCGCGCCGGAAGACTTGAAAGTCGTCACCAAGCGCGCGCCGACGGATACGGAGATGGCCGATCTGCGATTCGCCTTCATCGTCTGCAAACACGTGAAATCGAACGCCATCATCTACGTCAAGGACGGCGCCACCGTCGGCATCGGCGCCGGGCAGATGAGCCGGATCGATTCCTCGCGCATCGCCGCGTGGAAGGCGAAAGAAGCCTCCGATGCCGCGGGCGAGGCGGAAAGCCGCGCCATAGGCTCCGTGGTCGCCTCGGACGCGTTCTTCCCGTTCGCCGACGGCCTGCTGGCGGCCGCCGACGCGGGCGTTACGGCCGTCATCCAGCCCGGCGGCTCGGTGCGCGACGCGGACGTGATCGCAGCCGCCGACGAAAAGGGACTTGCCATGGTGTTCACCGGCATGCGGCACTTCCGGCATTAGATCGGACCATGGTTAGTCGGAACCAAATGGTGTTTCCGATAAATCATGATTCGATCTAAAACTTGCGTTCCTTGATCGCCGCCTCGCTCATGCGGTTCTGGCGGATGAATTGGGACAGGATATGCATAATCGATTGATGCACGTCCTCGACCACGCCGTAATTGTCGCCCTTCACGTGGAGATCGACATCCGCGAGCTTTGCCGTGCGTCCGCCCTCGAAACCGGTCAATGAAATGACTTTCAGGCCGTTTTCCTTGGCCCACGCGGCGGCCCGCACGACGTTTTCCGAATCGCCCGACGAGCTGATCGTGATCAGCACGTCGCCCTGCCGACCCAAGGATTCCAGTTGATAGGAAAAGACGTCGTCATAGGAAATATCGTTGGCGATCGCCGTGATCGTTTCGATCGTGCTGCTGAGCGAGACGACGCGGGGTTTCAAATCCGTATCGCTCCGCGTGCCTTTCAAATGATCGCACACGAGATGGTTGGAAATCGCCGCGGAACCGCCGTTGCCGCAGCAATAAACGGAGGCGCCGCCGGCATAGGCCTGTTCCAATAAGAGAGCCGCCCGGGAAAGCTTCTCGCGGTCGACCGAGGCCGCCGCCGATTTGACTTGATCGAAATAGGCATCGCAGAAAACGGCCAGGGTCTTGAACTTCTGATCAGGAAATGTCATCCGGTTTTCTTTTCGTTTTGGCGTTTCGATTCTAACCATATCGGCGCCGGTTTCAACGCCGCGTATCGCGAACCGGCACCAGCAGCACGAGACCGACGGCGAAAAACACGATGATCGTCGCCATCCCCGCCCGCTGGCTGTCGAACACGGCCGTGACCCAGCCGAGAACGGCGGGTCCGAGAAAGGCGGTGGCCTTCCCGGAAAGCGCAAACAGGCCGAACATCTCGTTGCGCACCTCGGGCGGCGCGAGATGCGTCATCAGGGAACGGCTCGCCGCCTGGGCGGGGCCGACGAAAATGCCGAGCGGCATGGCCGCCGCCCAAAACCAGGCTTTGCTCGGCGCCGCCAGCACCGCCGCCCCGAGAACGGCAAGCGCGCAAACGGCGATCACGATGGTCCGCTTCGGGCCGATCCGATCGTCGACCCAGCCGAACAGAGCGGCGCCGATGCCGGCGGTAACGTTCAGGGCGATCCCGAAAACGATCAGTTCGGAAAATTCCATGCCGAACGTGCCGGCGGCGTAAATCCCGCCGAAGGCGAACAGCGTCGTCAAGCCGTCGCTATAAAACATCCGCGCGATCAGAAACCGAACGATGTTGCCGTACTCGCGAAGCCTGGCCATCGTCAGGCGCAGTTCGCGCAGCCCGCGCCGCATCGATTCGAGAACGCTCAAACCGCTCGACGGCGTATCGGGCGTCAGGATAAAAAGCGGTACCGTAAAGAGCGCGAACCACACCGCCACGAGCAAGGATGTCGCGCGTACCGGCTCGGCGCTTTCCGGGTCCAGCCCGAACAACGGCGGATCGGGCTGCACGAACAAAACCAGCGCCACGGCCAGGCATAAAAGCCCGCCGGCGTAGCCGAGCCCCCAGCCCCACCCGGAAATCCGCCCGATCATTGCCGGCGGCGCGACGTCGGCGAGCATGGCGTTGTAAAATACCATGCCGATCTCGAAAGCGTAATTCGCCAAGGCCACCAGCACCAACGCCCAGATCACGTCCGCCGGGTCCGGGCGCGTGAACCAGAGCAACGCCGTCGCCGTCACGCATACGACCGTGAGGACCGCGAGCCACGGCTTGCGCGCGCCGGCATGATCGGCGATCGCGCCCAATACCGGGCCGGTCAAGGCGACAAGCAGCGCCGAAACGCTGATCGCATAGCCCCACTGTTCGGTCCCGGATATGGGATCGGCGGCAACCGCCTTGGTAAAATAGGCGGCGAACACGAATGTCGTGATCACGGTCGGAAAAGCCGAATTCGCCCAATCGTAAAAGCACCAGCCGATCACGGCCGACGGCGAAAGCTTAAGGTCCGGGGGGGAAGCGTTGCCGGTCACGTCAGACACGATCCCCGCACAGCCTCATCGTGAGGCGATATCCGACAGGGCGCGCAATTGCCGGCTCGCGACCGCCACCATGGACAAATCCGTGACCGCGGCCGACCATAATTCGGACAGCAGCTGCTGAGTCTGTTCGACCGACTCGTGATGACGCTTGTTCCAGGCTTCGACCGCCTTGTCCGGCGATGTCCCGTTTTTCGCCGTATCGAGCACGTGATTGCTGAGCGTCAATTGGTGACCGTAGAGTTCCTCGATCAAGGCTTCCGCGGCGAGCTTTTGCCAATGGGTCTGGGTATCGAGGCGATCGGCGGCGGCCCGCAGGCGGCCCAGCATGAATTGCGTGCCGACGGCGAAGTAAAGTTTTCCGACGTACGCGACCGGCAGTTTACGCCGTTGCGACAAGCGGACGATATCGCACGCCGAGAAAAGATTGACGAGGCCGCTGATGCGCATTGCCAGCTTTTCCGGAACGCCCTGCTCGAGATAGGGCTGCGCGCGGGTTTTCAGGTCGGCCATATAATGATCGGGCAAAACCTTCGGCAGATTCCCCGAAAGCGCACAAACGCCCTCCCGGTACAAATCGACATGCTTGCCGATATCGAGCGGCCGGTCGCCGTTCCGGAGAAACCACAAGGTCGCCCAGTCCAAAAGATGAACGATATCCTGAAGCATGGCGGTTTGCGCGCCGGCGGGAACCTTGTTGTCGAGCGATTCGATCTCGAACCAGAGCTCATCCAATGCGAACACGTGGCGGGCAATCATGAAGGCTCGGGCGATGTCGGGCGGTGCCATGCCGGTCCGCTCGATAAAGCGGGACACGAACGTTTCGCCGACCCGGTTGACCATGTTGTTGGTCGCGACGGTTGCAATAATTTCCCGGCGCAGCCGGTGACTCGGAATTTCCTTGGCGAATTTCTTCTGCAGGGCCGTCGGAAAATATTTCTCGATATCGCCGAGCAGGAACGGATCTTCCGGCACGGTCGATTCCAGCAATTCGGCATACAACCAGTTTTTCGAATACGACAGCAACACCGACAGTTCGGGGCGGACCAAGCCTTGTTTCGCCTGCTGGCGTTCGCCCAGCGTTTCGTCATCGGGCAGGAATTCGACCGTCCGATTGAGGTCCGCCTCTTTCTCGAGCCGCTTCATCAGGCGAATCTGATCGTCCAGAATATGAACGCCCTGGCTCTGCGACAGCGTCATGGCCTGGCTTTGCAGGTAATTGTCTTCCAGGCACAACTCGCCGACTTCCTCGGTCATGCTTTCGAGCAAGGCGGCGCGGCCGGCCTTCTTCATGCCGCCCTTGGCGATGACGGCGTCGATCAAAATCTTGATGTTGACCTCGTGGTCCGAACAGTCGACGCCGGCGGAGTTATCGATCGAGTCGGTGTTGATGCGCCCGCCCTTGAGCGCGTATTCGATACGGCCCCGTTGCGTGACGCCGAGGTTCGCGCCTTCGCCGACGGCTTTCGCCCGCACCTGATTGCCGTTGACGCGATTCGCGTCGTTCGAGCGGTCGCCCGCATCGGCATGGCTCTCCTCGCTCGATTTGATGTAGCTGCCGATACCGCCGAACCACAACAAATCCACGTCCGCCGTCAGCAGCGTCTTGATCAAGTCACTCGGCGCCAGGGCCGCTTGCGATATACCGAAAACCTTGCGGACCTCCGGCGACAGGGGGATCGACTTCGCGCTGCGATCGAAAATACCGCCGCCCTTGGAAATCAGGTTTTTGTTGTAATCCGTCCACGAAGAGCGCGGCAGATTGAAAAGCCGCGTGCGCTCGGCCCAGCTTTTCGCGGGGTCCGGATCGGGATCGAGAAAAATGTGCAGGTGATTGAATGCGCCGAGCAGTTTGATGTGTTTCGAAAGCAGCATACCGTTGCCGAAAACGTCGCCGGACATATCGCCGACGCCGGCCACGGTAAAATCCTCCTTTTGGATGTCCGTGCCGATCTCGCGGAAGTGGCGCTTCACGCATTCCCAAGCGCCGCGCGCCGTGATGCCCATCTTTTTGTGATCGTACCCGACGCTTCCTCCCGAGGCGAACGCATCGCCCAGCCAAAATCCGTAAGCTTCCGAAACGCCGTTGGCGATATCAGAGAACGTCGCCGTGCCTTTGTCCGCCGCCACCACCAGATAGGGATCGTTCTCGTCGTGGCGCACCACGTTTTTCGGCGCCACGACCTTATCGCCCTTGAGGTTGTCGGTGATGTCGAGCAGCCCCGAAATAAGCGTCTTGTAGCAAGCGATTCCTTCGTTGAGGAATGCTTCCCGGTCGCCGCCCGCGGGCGGTTGCTTCACGACGAAACCGCCTTTGGAGCCGACCGGCACGATCACCGCGTTCTTGACCTGCTGGGCCTTCACGAGACCCAGGATTTCGGTGCGGAAATCCTCACGCCGGTCCGACCAGCGCAATCCGCCGCGCGCAACCTTGCCGAACCGCAGGTGAATGCCTTCGACGCGCGGGCTATAAACGAAAACCTCGCGCCACGGTTTCGGCAACGGCAGATCGTCGATGTTGCGCGAATCGAGCTTGAAGGACACGTAAGGTTTCGGGCCGCCGCCGTCGCCCGGTTGGAAGAAGTTCGTGCGCAACATCGAGTCGACGACGTTGGCGAAACGCCGCAGGATGCGGTCTTCATCTGCGCTGACGACGGCATCCAGGCTTTCGAGAAGTTTTCGGCGTATCCCGTCGATCTTCTTTTGAACGTCCTTGGGTTGTTTTATGTCGAACTTCAGCAGGAACATATCCACGATCATGCGCGCGATATTCCGGTTCTTGACCAGGGTTTGTTCCATGTACTCTTGGGAAAACGGAATCTGAGCCTGCCGGAGGTACTTGCAGAACGCCCGCAAGGCAACCACCTCGCGCCAATTCAACCCGGCTTCCAGGATCAGGGCGTTGAAGCCGTCGCTCTCGACGATGCCCGCCCAGGCATGGCTGAACAACACTTTAAAGTTGTCCTCGATCGCGCCGATATCGACCGGCGACCCGCTCCGGGTTTCCAGGCCGAAATCATGGATCATGACCAAGGCATTGGATTTCTCGTTGGGGCGCAAGCGATGCGGTCGCTCGTCGTTGACCTTCAGCCCCATGTGTTCGAGCATCGGCAAGACGTCGGAAAGCGGGATCGGCGCGCCGAGATTGTAAACCTTGAACCGCAACTGGTGCATCGGCATCTCTTGAGAGCGATACAGACTCATTCCGATGTTGTCGGCGTCGATGGCGTCCTCGATGACCTCGATGTCGGACGCCGCCGTTTCGGCATCGAATTGATCGCGATAGCTTGCCGGAAATGCATCGCGGTAATGATTCAGCAAAAGAATGCCGCGCTCTTCGCCGCAGTGTGCAACCAGCGCGTCCTGCAATTGGTCCGCCCAGCCGCGCGCCGCCTTGATCAATTTCCGCTCGATCTCGCGGGCATCGTACGGCGGAATTTTACCGGGCGTCGTGCGCACATGAATATGCAGCCGCGCCAACGGCGACTCGCCGAATTGAATCGAATGAGCCGAAACCGATCCGTTCACCGCCTTTTCCAAAATATCCTGCATCGTTTCGCGCAGCGCCGTGGTGTAGCGCTCCCGCGGCACGTAAATCAGGCAGGAAATGAACCGTTCGAAATCGTCCCGGCGCACGAACAAGGCGACCCGCTGTCGATCCTGCAGACGCAGGATACCGACGCTGGTCTCGAGCAGATGGTCCTCGGAGACCTGAAACAGCTCGTCGCGGGGAAACGTTTCGAGAATATTCTGCAATGCCTTGCCCGCGTGACTCGCCGTCGGATAGGCCGCGCGCACCAATGCGTTCTGCAGCTTCCGCCGCAAGACGGGTATGTCCTTCGGATTCAGGCTGTAGGCCGAAGACGTAAACAGACCCACGAACATACGCTGACCGATGATGTTGCCCTTGGCATCCAAGCGCTTGATGCCGATGACATCCATGTGCGCCGGGCGATGAACCGTCGCCAGAGCGTCCGTCTTGGCGATCGTCAACAGATCGTGCGGCTCGCTGGCGCTGGCCTTCGGCCGGCGCGGCAAGGACGCCAGCCGGCTCAATTCGGAAAATTCCTCGCGCGCCGGATCGTTCAGGATGCCGAGACCGCTGCCTTTGACCGGCACGACTTTTTGGTCCTTGCCGCTGCCCTTGAACGCGTATTCGCGAAAGCCGAGAAACGTATAGTGATTATCGTGAATCCACCGCAAAAAATCCCGGACCTCGCCGACTTCCTCGACCGGCAGTTCCGCCGGATGAACCTCGAGCTCGTCGATGATCTTACGCATCTTCGTGCGCATGTCGCTCCAATCGTCGACGGACGAGCGGATGTCCTTGAGAACCGTTTCTATACGCTTGCGGATTTCCACCAGGCGGTCGCGCGGTTGTTCGTTGACCTCGAATCGCATGAACGATTCGCTCGATCCCTCGCTGTCCGAATCGCCGCGCGCGGATACCCGGATTAAATTGCCGCTCGCGTCGCGCACGCACCGATAGATCGGATGGATGACGAGATGAACGATGAGCTTGAGTTGGTTGAGGGTCGAGGTCGTCGAGTCGACGAGAAAGGGCATGTCGTCGTTAACGATTTCGATGACGGTCCGCGGTTGCGACCAGCCGTATTCCTTGCCGGACGGGTTATAAACCCGAACGATCGGCTTCCTTTTATCGCGCTTGGCCGCGATCGTATAATGCGCATAGGCCGCCCCGATCAGATCGGCCGGTTTTTCGTTTTCGATGTCCTGCAGAGCGACATCGGCGTAATAGGACGCCAAAAAAGGCAAAAAAGGGGCGCTTTTCTTAGGGCCTAAAACCTTTTTCGCTTCGCGCGTCAGGCGCGCCCCCAGGGCCGCAAGTTGTTCTTGTTCACTATTGCGCGGCATCCCTTAATCTCCCTCCCCTCTTTAAATAGTTAATATTCGGGTTCTAGCATATCCGCCCCGGATCATATCGGAATAAAAGCCTAACCAACATCGAAAAATAATAAAGATTTCACGTCTTTCCGGTACCATACTGTTCACAAGAAAAAAGACGACCCCAAAACAAGGGGTAGGTTTCAACTCAGGGAGAGACCCATGATCCACCCGTCAGAAACGGTCGCGGCCGGCAGCGGCCCCGTACCCGGGGCAGGGCAAACGGCCTCGCAAAACTGGCTGTTCGCCAAATTGTCCGCCGAGCTTCTCGCGAGCTTCTCGGACGACCAGAAACGCGCGCTTCATAAAGCTGTAAGCGATGCCGCGGCATACCCGCCGGTCAATATCCGCCTTACGATACCGCTGCCGGGCCGGCGTTTTTACGTAACGATTCTCAGCGGCCAGGAAAAGCGCAGCCATGACCGGCGGCGCCATGAACGAACCCGTCATCCGGTGCGAACCGTGGCCAATATTTTTTTCATCCTCGGTTTCGCCGTGACGTTTTATCTCCTCGCCTTAACGGCGTTGGCCTTGTTTTCGACGGTTGTCGAGATATAGATCGGATCATGATTTATCGGAAATAATACATAGTTCCGATAAACCCTGTGAATCCGATCTACATCAATGATTTAGACCAGATTCACAGGGTTCGTCGGATTCAGCGCCGTAAAGTCTTAGGCCGGCGCGCGAATACCAATCTTCGTCTTGGTTCAGTGTCGAACGGCAATGAAGGAAACCGCAGTATTTCGATTTCGACTGTTGAAGTCCGGCGCCCGTCATAGCAAAATCAACGGCATACGATGCCGGGATTCATAATACCCCGAACAAAACAAACAACCGGGTCATCGAGGGGGTGCTGACGACGACATGGCGTTGTCGTTTCAAGACTATGGGAGGAACCATCCATGCGGAACATGTATACGATTCTGCCGACCGTCGCCGCGGGCATTACGGCCCTTGCGGTGCTGACGGCCGGCCCGGCGTACGCGAAAGTCGAGGGCGACTCCATTATCCTCGGCTCCGCCATTTCGTTCACCGGCAAATACTCGACGAACGGCATTCACGCCAAGAACGGTTACGACCTCGGCGTTAAAATCATCAACGAACGCGGCGGCGTTAAGGTCGACGGGAAGACCTACAAGCTCAAGGTCAAGTACTACGATGACGAGTCGACCCCGGCCCGGACGGCGCAGCTTCTCGAACGCCTGATCAAGCAGGACGGCGTCAAATTTTTCCTCGGCCCCTACAGTTCGGCCACCACGAAAGCGGCCGCGCCGATCGTCGAAAAGTATAAGGTGCCGATGGTCGAAGCCGAAGGCGCCTCGCGTTCGCTGTTCACGAAAGGCTACCGCTATCTGTTCGCCGTTCTTTCGACATCCGAACAATACCTCGCCAGCGCCATCGCGCTAGCCGCCGAGCTGGCGCCGAAAATCGGCAAGAAACCGTCCGACATCAAAGTCGCCATGTCGTTCGAGAACGATCCGTTCTCGCTCGACGTACGGGCCGGCGTGATCGAGGACACGAAACGCTTCGGCATGAAGATCGTCGTCGACGATAAGATGCCGCGCGATTTGAGCGACATTTCTCCGACCCTGCGTAAGGTTCAGGCCGTGAAGCCCGATATCCTGGTCATCTCCGGCCATTCCAAGGGTGCCGCGACGGCGGCGCGCCAGATCAAGGAACTCAAGATCGACGTCCCGATGATCGCCATGACTCACTGCGAAGCGGCTAAGATCGTCCAAAAGTTCGGAAAATCGGTCGACGATTACCTATGCCCGACTCAATGGTCCGAAACGCTGAGCTATAAGGACGATTACTTCGGCACCGCCGCCGATTACGACAAACTCTTCAAGGCCACCTTCAAGGGCTACAAGAACGTGCCCTACCAATCGGCGCAAGCCACGGCGGCCGTACAGGTCTGGAAGGACGCCTTCGAGCGGGCGAATTCGTTCGATCCGATGAAGGTGCGCGACGCCCTGTCGGCGACCGACATGAAAACCTTCTACGGCGGCATCAAATTTGCGAAAGCCGGCAACAACATCGCCAAACCGATGGTGTTACGCCAAATTCAAGGCGGTCAATACGTGGTGGTCGCACCCTCCAAGTGGGCCTCCCATCCGGTCAACTTCCCTCGCAAGGCAAAAGACTAATCACTAAGCATACGATTATCGCCCCCGCCCACCGTGGCGGGGGCCTCTCGTATCAGGGCGGCATTCAAAAAAGTCGAGGGGACGTTTCATGTTCGGAAATATCCAACTCCTGATCGCGGCACCGGCGCTGAACGTACAACTCCTGCTGGACGGCATCCTGATCGGCGCCATCTTCGCCTTGGCGGCCTACGGCCTCGCCCTGGTGTGGGGCGTCATGAACGTGAAGAACCTCGCGCAGGGCGACTACGTCATCCTCGGCGGCTATATCGCCTGGTGGGGCCAAAAGACCTTCGGCATCCACCCCATCGTGATGCTGCCCATCGCCTGCGTCCTTTTGTTCATCATGGGATGGCTGCTGTACCTGTTGATCATCCGTTGGGTCATCAACCGCGATATGTTCACCTCTTTGCTGGCCACGTTCGGCATCGCCTTCATGCTGGCGCAGCTTCTCAACGTCGCCTTCGGGCCTGAAATTCAAACGGCCCAATCCGGCATGACGACGCGCACATTATTCGCAACCGTCTCGGTCGCCGAGATCAAGGTCGTGTCGTTCGTGCTGTGCTGCGTTTTGGCCGCACTCATCGTGGCTTTCATGAAGAAAAGCCGCATGGGTCAGGCGATCCGCGCCACCGCCCAGGACGCGCGCGCCGCGCGCATC
The DNA here is from genome assembly GCA_040904505.1 of Rhodospirillales bacterium. GTDB lineage: Bacteria > Pseudomonadota > Alphaproteobacteria > Rhodospirillales > CALINB01 > CALINB01. The sequence continues at coordinate 22,490 of JBBDTH010000088.1, forward strand.
ATGGGAATCGACACCGAGCGGGTTTACGCCTTCACCTATGCCCTGAACGCCGCGATCTGTGCCGCCGCCGGCGTGTTGATTTCGATGATCTGGGTTATCCAGCCGTTCTACGGCATTACGCACGCGATCCGCTCGTTCGTGATCGTCACCGCGGCCGGGCTCGGCAATCTGCCCGGCGTGATCGTCGCGGCCTTCGGCCTGGGCGTCGCCGAACAATACGGCGGGTTCGTGCTCGGGGCCGAATTGCAGCAAGTCTCGGTCGTCGGCCTGCTGCTGATCGTCCTGATCTGGCGGCAAATCAAGTTGGCTCGCTTACGCCAGGTGGTCCAATGAGCGCCGCACGACAAGGTTTCGACAGCTTCGAGAAGAACAACCGCAAGCAACTGCCGTTCTATATCGGCTTGCTGGCGTTCGGCATTTTGGGACCCTTGCTGTTCCCCAACTACACGCTGCAGATCGCAATTCTTTGGATCATGGTGCTGTTCGCCCAAACCTGGGACACCCTCGGCGGGCAGATGGGATACAACTCGCTCGGCAACATCTTCTTCTTCGGCGCCGGCATGTATATTTCCGCCATCGTGCAGGTCGGGACGGTCTACGACGTCGGCCTTTACACCTCGGCCTCGGGCGCGGGCAAGGCCTCCTTCACGCCGGATCAGTATTACACCGGCATCTCGCTCGGCATCCTGGCCGCCGGGGTCGGCAGTGCGTTGCTGGCGCCGATTCTGGGGTTCATCATGTTCGGCCTGCGGGCCGCCTATTTCGCCATCGGCACCCTCGGCGTCGCGCTCGCCGCCGGTGAAATCATCGGTGCCTGGCAGTGGGTCGGCGGCGGCAGCGGCATCGCCATGCCGGTCTATCCGGGCAGCGCCGACGGCCGCTCGGAGTTTTTCTATTGGATCAGTTTCGCGGCCGCCGTCGCGACCTTCCTCGTGCTGCGATGGTTGTATACGACCCGCTTCGGCCTCGCGATCAACGCCATCCGCGACGACGAGGACAAGGCCGAGGCCACCGGCATCCCCACCCTGCGCCACAAGATCGTCGCCTGGTCGGTGGCGGCGTTCTTCCTCGGCATTTCGGGCGCGATTTTCGGCAACATGACCGGTTTCATCGAGCCCCTCGAGGTCGCGTTCCCGACCGTCACCTTCGGCATCTTCATGGTCGCCATGCCGCTGCTCGGCGGCAAGGGCACGTTGTGGGGTCCGGTGCTGGGCGCCATCGTCTTTCACGTCGTCAAGGAAGTGACCTGGACCTACCTGCTCGGCTGGCAATGGGTCGCCCTCGGGTTGATCATCATCATCACCGTCGTGTTCTTCCAACAAGGCATCATGGGCTGGATGAAAGAGAAATGGCCCGAGAAATTCGGCGTCGTGATCGATCCCGTCACCGCCGCCGAATCCCGCGAGGAGGCAACGCGATGAATAATGCGATGGGCGGGGCCATCATCGAGGTCTCGAACGTAACCAAGACCTACGGCGGCGTCGTCGCCAACAAGGAAATTTCCCTGACCGTTCCGGAAGGAACCATCACCGGCCTGATCGGGCCGAACGGGTCGGGCAAGACGACGCTGTTCAATTCGATCGTCGGCTATCATCCGATCGACGCGGGGTCGATCAAATTGCGCGGCCGGGAAATCTCGAAGCTGCGTGTCCAGCAGATCGCGCGCCTCGGATTGATCCGCACGTTTCAGCAGACCCGAATTTTTTCCAAAATGAACTGCGTCGACAACATGCTGATCTCGATTCCGCATCGCCGCGCAAGCTGGAAGGATATGTTCTCGTATTATTCTTCCGACATCACGGAAAAGGCCGAGGCGCTTTTGGAGTTCGTCGGCCTATATCGGAAACGCTACCTGACCGCCGGAGATCTGTCGTTCGGCCAACAACGGCTGCTCGAATTCGCGATGGCGCTGATGAACGAACCGGACGTGCTGCTGCTCGACGAGCCGACCGCCGGCATCAACCCGACACTGATCAACGGCCTGATCGACAGGCTCAAGCGCGCCAACACCGATTTCGGCATTACCTTGTTCGTCATCGAGCACAATATGCGCGTGATCATGAACCTGGCGGATAACATCTACTGCCTGGCGCACGGCGAGCTGCTGGCCCACGGGGTGCCGGAACAAATTCAAAAAGATCAGCGCGTCATCGACGCCTATTTGGGAGCGCATTGATGGCCGAGCGAGAGTCTTTGAACGGCGACCGCGCCGGCGGCTATCACATCGGCGGCGTCGAGACCGTGATTTCGGTCGACGACGTCGACCGGCAGGCACGCCTGCTCGCCGAAATCATTCCGCTCGAACGGATCGCCGCCTTGGCGAACAACGACCCGTTCGTAACCATCGAGGGGTTGACCGCCGGTTACGGCAAAATGGAAATTCTGCACGATTTCAACCTGCAGGTCGCCAAGGGTCAATCGCTGTGCCTGATCGGCCCCAACGGCGCCGGCAAATCGACGATCCTGCATTCGATCTACGGCTTCACCAATATTTTCGCCGGCACCATCACCACCCGCACGGAAACCGGCAAGCGCGACATCACCAAACTCAACGCCAACCAAAAGCTCAAGGAAGCGGGCATCGCCTATATCCTTCAGGACAAATCCATTTTCCCCGGCATGACGGTGGAGGAGAATCTCTGGATGGGCGGATTCCTGATGGACGACCCGGCGGACGCCAAGGCCGCCGCCGAAAAGGTTTTGGCGAAGTACGACCGCCTCGCGGCCCGGCGCACCCATCAGGCCAAGGTTCTGTCGGGCGGCGAGCGCCGCCTGCTCGAAATCTCGCGCGCCCTCGTCATGGAGCCCGACGTACTGCTGGTCGACGAACCCTCGATCGGCCTCGAGCCGCGCTTTATCGATCTGGTATTCGAAATCCTCGACGACCTGCAAAAGAACGAGGGCAAGACCATCATCATGGTCGAACAGAACGCCAAGCGCGGCTTGGAATTCGCCGACATCGGCTACGTGCTGGTTTCGGGCGAGCTTGCCATGGCCGGCCCGGGACCCGAGCTGCTCGAAAACCCGGATGTCGGGCGCCTGTTCCTCGGCGGCTGATCAATCGGGCTCTTTGTCCAGCGCGAACAAGGCCGCCGGGCCGATCGCGATCAAAACGGCCAGAGCGCCGAACGCGCAAAGCCACGCCGTCGCCGAACCCGCTCCACCCGCGACATCGAGCACCGCGCCGAACACGAACGGCATGATGAAGGCGGCGGTGAATCCGAACAGCGCATGCACGGCCATCGAGGCGCCTTGCCGCCCGGGCTCCGCGCGGGCCAATAATCCGGCGTTGAGGATTCCCGAATCGCCGCTCACGATCATGCCGTAAAAACAGACCAGGGCGAACAAAACGCCGAACGCCGCCTGAGTCGCGACGGCGACGGCGATGCCCGTCAACGCCGAACCGATCATAAAGGCCGCAATGACGATGCGCCGGTCGAACATCCGTGTCAGTTCGCTCGCCAGCAAAATCGCCGGCAAGCCCAAAAGCGTCATCGCGGTCGCGATCGACGTCGGCGCCCACGCGGAGCCGAAGCCGTGCGCGCCCGGCTGCGCTTGCGCAAACACCAACAGGGCGACGATCCACGCGCGCATAACGGCCGATTCGCCGTTATGCGCGGCATACGCGATCGAGTAGGCAAGGGCGCGGCGGTTCCCGAAGACCGGCCGGAAATCGAACAAGACTCGCGGCGCGTCCGGCGCCGGCGCCGGCAGTTTCGCGGCGACCAGAAACCAAACGAGGGCGAATCCGGCGACAGGCCCCAGTGCGATGGCCGCGAACGCGCTCCGCCAGCCGTACAGATCCGCGAGCCAGCCGATCAGCGTGAACGAGATGCCGACACCGACGGTGAACGTCGCGGTGAAAATCGCCGTCGCCCGGTCGCGCGCACGAAACGGCACCCGGTCCGACAGCACTTTAAGGCCCGGCATATAAATTCCCGCGAAGCCGATACCCTGCAAGCCCCACCAAATGCTTGCGCTCGCCAGCCCCGAAGCCGAGAGCGCGAAACCCAACGGCGCGACCGCGCTGATCGCCATGCCGAACAAAACGATCCGGCGCGCGTCGATCCGATCGGTGAGCGCGCTCAAAAAAGGCACCGCGGCGACGTAGCCGGCGAAATAAACGCCGCTGATCCAACCGGCCGCGGCGCTCGATAGCGCCCATTCGCGCTGGAACGTCGGCACCAGGGCCGGGTACGCGACGATCCCGGTCATGCCGAGAACCGTGGCGAGGAACATCGCGCCGATCGTCCAGGCGGGAGAGACGGTCTTCGTGATCATGAAAAACCCCAACGAACGTACCGGCGCGGTTAAGCTCGCGCGATCCCAGAGCGGATCATGGTTCGTCGGAATCGCCGTTGATCGGAAACGGCGATCCGACACCCCTGTGATTCTGCTTTAAATCATGTGAATCCGATCTAATCGCAGGACAGATCGAAGGCCGCCAGGCCTTCTTCCAGATAATCGGGCAGCAGCGGCATACCGAGCAGATAGTCGGCGGTCGCATCGGTATGGCGCTCACGGGCCGCATCGACGCCGTCCTGCCACTCGTCGCGCGTGAAATCGCCGCGCCCAAGCCAGGCCAAGGCAACCAATTCGCATTGCTGGTCTTCGTTCAGAGAGTCGACAAACCCGGCGATTTCCGCATAGAGCGGATCTTCCCGGCGCGAGGCGAGCAGATCGTCGAGGTCCTGCTGTCTCGGCTCCTCGTCCTCTTCGCCGGCATCGGCGTAAATTTTTTCGATGGCTTCTTCCGCCTCGAACTCGCGCGCCGCGCTGATGAGAAAACAGACCTGATCCGTCGCTAATGTATCCATGATGATGTCCCTCGCCGCCGTTTTCCGAAGCCGCCGGGCCAAGCCGGTATTCCTCCGGCGGGCGCAAGCCGACCTTGATAAGGATCACAACAAGATGACCGGAAACGCGCCCTGAAAAAAGGCAAAAAAAATGGAGCGGGCGATGAGATTCGAACTCACGACTTCAACCTTGGCAAGGTTGCGCTCTACCCCTGAGCTACGCCCGCTCGGACCGCCTCTCGGCGGTGGGGCGCAGATGATACGCCAAGCCGCCAGCTTTTCAAGGCCTCAATGCAACAACTTTTTTTTGCCGGCCGAACCTTGTGACCGACGGGCCGGCGGCGGTATTTTCACGTCATGATAGACTCGCGGCCCGCACCGTCCCCGGCCACCCCGGAGGATCTGTTCGCCCGCCTGGATGCCCTCGGTATCGCGGTGACGACCCATGCCCACGATCCCGTTTTTACCGTCGAAGAAAGCAAGGCCGGTCGCGGCGCGCTACCGGGAGGACACTGCAAATCTTTGTTTTTAAAAGATAAAAATGGAACGCTTTGGCTCGTCGTGGCGCTCGAGGATACCCGGATCGACCTCAAGACCTTGGCCAAAACCTTGGGTGCGGGGCGGCTTTCGTTCGCCAAGCCCGATCTCATGAGGACCGTCCTCGGCGTCGAGCCGGGCGCCGTCACCCCATTCGCCCTGATCAACGAGAGCGCCCGGCCCGTGCGGGTCGTACTCGACTCGGCGATGATGGCGGGCGCGCTTTTGAATTATCATCCCCTGAAAAACGACCGCACGACGGCGATCGCGCCCGCGGGACTGCGGCGCTTCATTGAAGCCTGCGGGTACGAGCCCCGGCTGGCGGTTTTGGGGGCGGCCCTGGAGGCGCCGCCGGCGCCACCCCCGGACCCGGGCGACTGAAGCCTTGCGGAATCCTTGAAAAACAACCATTTATTGGTATTAATCCGTCAGGGATTCTTAACCTAGCGCCCCAGCACGAGAGACCGGAGAAACCATGGCCCTGATACTCGACCCCAACCAAAGCGCGGATGCGACACCGGCGGCCAATGCCGGCGGCGGTGCCGATACGATCAAAGATACCGATACCGCGAATTTCGTCGCCGACGTGATCGAGGTTTCCAAACACACGCCGGTCATCGTCGATTTCTGGGCGCCGTGGTGCGGCCCCTGCAAGCAACTCGGGCCGCTGCTCGAAAAGCTGGTGCGCAACGCCGGCGGCCTGGTCAGGCTGGTCAAAATCAATATCGACGAAAACCAGGAACTGGCCGCGCAAATGCGCATTCAATCGATCCCCGCCGTTTACGCCTTCAAGGGCGGGCAGCCGGTCGACGGATTCATGGGCGCGGTGCCGGAAAGCCAGCTCCGTTCCTTCATCGACAAACTGCTCGGCGACGAAAAGCCGCCCTTGGACGCGGCCGTCGAACAAGCCCTGACGTTGCTTGAAACGGGACAGGCCGAACAGGCGGCCGCACTGTTCGAACAGATTCTCGGCCACGATTCGAAAAATCCGACCGCCATTGCCGGGCTGATCCGGGCTAATCTCGCTTTCGGCAACCGGAGCCAGGCCGACGTGATCGTCGGCGCCCTGACGGACGAGCTGAAACGACACCCCGACGTCAGCGCGGCGATTTCCGCCCTCGAGCTTGCCGAACTCTCGAGCGATGCCGGCGACGTGCAGGAGCTGCGCGCCAAACTCGCGCAGGACGAAAACGATCATCAAACCCGTCTGGATCTCGCCATCGCGTTGTATTCGAGCGGCGACAACCAAGCCGCCATTGATGAGCTCCTGGCGTTGATCAAGCGCGACCGGGCCTGGAACGACGAAGCCGCCCGCAAACAGTTGGTCAAGATCTTCGAAGCGCTCGGCCCGGCCAACCCCCTCACGGTCGACGCGCGCCGGAAGCTTTCGTCATTGCTGTTTTCTTAAGCATCGTTTTATGAGCCGCCCAACGCCACAATTTGCATCACATGATCTTCCCGCGGTTTTGCCGATTTTCCCGCTGACCGGCGTTCTCCTGTTGCCGCGCGGACAACTGCCGCTCAATATTTTCGAGCCCCGCTATCTGGCCATGACGGAAGACGCCCTGGGCCGGGGCCGGATCATCGGCATGGTGCAACCCAAAACGGCCCTCGATGAGCGCACCCGGGACAACCCGCCGGTTTACGAAACCGGCTGCGCCGGACGAATCGTCTCTTTTGCCGAAACCGACGACGGCCGCTATCTGATCACCCTCTTGGGCGTAAGCCGGTTTAGAATCGCCGATGAACTCGATCTCGAGCGCGAATACCGGCGGGTTACGCCGGATTATCTATCCTTTGCCGAGGATCTGATTACGCGCGACCAGAATCTGCCGGAGCGCGACGGGCGCTTGGAAACGATCCGGTCGTATTTTTCCTTGCGGAAAATAGACGCCGATTGGCCCTCGATCGAAGGCGCGCCCGATGAGCCGCTGGTCAATTCGCTGGCCATGCTGTGCCCGTTCGCCCCGAACGAGAAACAGGCCCTACTTGAATGCCCGGACCTGCAAGACCGCAACGCCTTGTTGATGTCGCTGATGAAGATGGCCATACACGGCGAAGGCAATGCCCCAACCCAAGCCCATTGAAGCCTTTAGAGGTTCCCGGCGTCGTTTCGGCGATTTATAATTTTAGTGTTCATAGTCGGAGGACATCATGAGTGAACGCAAAGTCGACCCCAAATTGTTGGAAATACTCGTCTGCCCCATCACGAAGGGACCGCTCGACTACGACGAAGAAAACCAGGAGCTCATCAGCCGCCAGGCCGGCCTCGCATTCCCGATCCGCGACGGCATTCCGATCATGCTGGTCGACGAGGCGCGCTCACTCGACGATCAGCCGCAATAGGCCCGACTCGCTCTACGCTTAACAGTCACAGGAGGCCCCATGCCGGGTGTGCAGCAGAAACCGCGGCCGCTGGAAATCCGCTATAAAAAAGACGAACGCGTTCTGGAAGTCGATTTCGACGACGGCCATCAGTTCAGTTTTCCGGCCGAATTCCTGCGCGTCGAAAGTCCCTCGGCGGAAGTGCAGGGACACGCCCCGAGCGATAAACAAATCGTCGGCGGCAAGCGCCTCGTCGGCATCGACGCCATCGAGCCGGTCGGAAATTATGCCGTTCGCATCCGCTTCGACGACCGCCATGATACCGGCATCTATTCGTGGGAAACCCTGCACGATTACGGCCTGCGTCAGGGTGAACTCTGGCAACGGTATTTGCGGGCGGTTCAAGAAAAGGGGCTCAACCGGGATCTGTAGATCGGATCATGATCTGCTCTAGACTCCGCGCCCGCGTTTTTTACGAAAGCGGTTCGCCGCGCATCAGTTTCGGCACGTCGCCGGCAAGCCCCATGGCGCTTTCCATGAAGACCTTTTTCAACGGCGGCAACCGATTCACGAGCGACAGCCCCAGATCGCGCGCCAGTTTGAGCGGCCGGATATCGTTCGAAAACAGCCGATTGAGTCCGTCCGTCATCGCCAACATCAAGGTGGTGTCGAATCGCCGCCAGCGTTCGTAGGTCTCCAGCGTCGTCTCCAGGCCGTAATCGAGGCCGAGCCGATGCGCACCGTGGATCACTTCGGTCAGCGCCGCAACGTCGCGCCAGCCTAAATTCAATCCTTGCCCGGCAATCGGGTGCATACCGTGCGCGGCGTCGCCGATCAACGCCAGGCGATTGTCGGTATAACGATGCGCGTGTTGCAGCGAGAGGGGATAAGACCAGCGCGGCCCGACGACCTTGAGCGTGCCGAGAAAATCGCCGAACCGTTTTTCCAGCTCGTGCAAGAATTCCCGTTCATCGAGCGCGACGATGACCGGCGCGACGGCGTCGCGCTCCACCCACACCAGCGACGAGCGGTTGTGCAATAACGGCAGGATGGCGAACGGGCCCGCCGGTAGAAAATGTTCATGCGCGACGTTGTCGTGCGGCTTTTCGTGTTCGACGGTACAGACGATTCCGGTTTGACCGTAGGCCCATTGCGTGACCCGAATGCCGGCATCGGTCCGTATCCGCGAGCGCCGTCCGTCGGCGGCGATCAACACCGGCGCGTGCAAAACCGTGCCGTTCTTCAGCACCGCCGCGGCGCGCCCGGGCGTGCGCTCGATGTGCGCGACCGGGGCGGGCGCGAACAGATGCACGCCGTCCGTTCGCCGCAGCGCGTCATACACCGCCTTGCGGATAAACCGGTTTTCGACCATGTAGCCGAACGGCCCCGAGCCGACGTCGCGGTGATCGTAATGCAGAAAAAACGGCTGCTCGGCTTCCGAGACTCGGATATCCAAAATCGGGCACGCGTGCGCTATCAGCGCCGGCCACACATCGAGGGCCTGCAAGAGCCGTTGCGAGGCCAGCGCGACCGCCGAAGCCCTGCCGTCGAACCCCTCATCGAGCCAGTCCGCCGGATCCTCGCGGTCCACCAGCGCGACGCTCAGACCGCACCGCGCCAACGCAAGCGCCTGCATGCCGCCCACGAGGCCGCCGCCGATGACGAGGGCGTCGGTTTTTACAGCCGGGCGTTGTGAATTAATCTTGGTCAAAGCCATAAGCCCTCATCGCGCTTTCTCGAATCCCTGTCCAGTTATTTCAGGCAATCCGCACGCTGTGACATTTTCGCATCATCGTTTCTAAAAAAAACCGGGGTCATCCAAAGAGCATTACCGTTTCATTATTGTTGGCCTAGAATTTTCTACGTAAGATGTTTTGTTTCAATAGGTTAGAAGAAATTTTTCGGACCGGACCCAGGTTTCGCCAAGGGTGCCTAAATAATAGGCTGTTATTTTTTTATGCTTTTCATTTAATCAGCGCTATGTCATTGTTTTTTCACCTTATGGGGGTCTTTACCTGAAAGTCCCTGATTTTAAAGGGTTTTTCGAGCGGCACAAGATGGCACGTTTCTTGATTAGGACGGTGTGAGGGCCGACACGAAAAACAGTTCTTAGGCCGGATTTTAATTTTCGCTCTTGGGCGCCGGGATCGCGGGCAACGAAGCCAACCTGACACAGCCCCGAGCATCTAGAAACAACCGATGATCGGAGGGTTAAAAATGAAAAAACAGATTCTTGCTACAGTCTTCGCCGCAGCCTTGGCGTTGCCGTTCGCGGCCAATGCCGCCGAACCTATCGTCACGGACAAGCAACTCGGCGGCGGTTCCTTCTCCGGAAGCGTCAACTTCGTCAACCAGTACCTGTTTCGCGGCATCCCGCAGTCCGGCGGCATTCCGGCCCTGCAGGGCGATATCGGCTACACCCAGCCACTCGGCCCGGTCAACCTGAGCGTCGGCGCCTGGGGTTCGAACGTCGACTTCAGCGACGGCGACGAGGCCTCGGTCGAAATCGACTACACCGCCGGCCTGAGCGGCGAGGTCAAGGGGTTCAGCTGGGGCGTCGGGGGTATCTATTACACCTATCCGGGCGCGGCCAGTTCCCTGGACTACAACTTCTGGGAAGTGTACGGCACGCTGGGCTACGACTTTAAAGTTGTGTCGGCCGAATTGGGCATCAACTATTCGCCCGAGAACTTCGGTAACTCCGGCGATGCGGTTTACTATTCCGGCACGTTCAACGTGCCGCTCGGCAAGTATGTCGATCTCGGCCTGCACCTCGGCTATCAAACGATCGACGATAACGCCGCCTTCGGCGTTCCCGATTACTTCCATTATCAGGTCAGCGTTGGCACCAACATCGCCGGCGTCGATCTGTCGCTTGCTTGGAACGACACCGACCTTAACGACAGCGAATGCGGCAAGTGCGGCCAGTTCCTGGTCACCGTCGGGAAGTCCTTCTAAGGGTTCTCCGATCCTTTCCGAACCGCTTTCGGGCGGGACGGGATTAAAGACAAAATCGAAAACCGCCTGCCTGATCGGCAGGCGGTTTTTTTATGGGCGACCCAGTATGCCGACCGGGGAAGCCGAGCGATCCGGCACAGGCGTTTAGGGGTCGATAACGGACCCGAGCAGCCTGCTTATATAATAGGCTATATAAATAATATGATTACAATTTAGTCATATTTTAACGATCCGTTACCCGGCCGCCTGTTGAAAAAATCTTTTTTTATCTTTATTTCCAAGGCTTTATAGAAAATTCCGATTCTGGCACGGTTCCTGTAATGACAAAGGCGGAACTGCCCGCTTGCCCGTTCGAGGGTCTCGATGGCTCGTGGGTTTCGTCAACGGCTGCCGTACTTGCAAGGATCAAAAGTATGGCCAGGGAAAGGGGACCGATTCGATGAAGCTGATCATAGCCATCATCAAGCCTTTCAAACTGGATGCCGTCCGCGCCGCGATGACGTCTCTCGGCGTACAGGGCATGACAGTGAGCGAGGTCCGCGGGTTTGGCCGCCAAAAGGGTCAAACGGAAATTTACCGTGGTGCCGAATATGAGGTGAGTTTTTTACCCAAAGTGAAGATTGAAGTCGTCGTCGATGACGGGCTTGCCGAGCAGGTTTCCGATTCGATTATCTCCGCCGCGCAAACCGGCAAGATCGGCGATGGGAAAGTCTTCACCATTGATGTCGAGAAAGCCGTTCGGATTCGCACAGGCGAAACCGACGGCGACGCACTCTAGGGAATGAGGAGGGTCACATTAATGCGTATATCGACTAAACTATTCGGCTTAGCGGCTTTTATTTGGACCGCTTTGCTTTTGAGTATGGAACCGGCATTCGCTCAGGATGCCAAACCGACACTCGACACGGGCAATACCGCCTGGATGCTCACCTCGACAGCCCTGGTCTTGTTAATGACGATCCCGGGACTCGCCTTTTTCTACGGCGGCATGGTGCGAAAGAAAAATCTGCTCGCGACCGTGATGCAAAGCTTTGCCATCACCTGCCTGATGTCCATCATCTGGATGGTCATCGGTTATTCGTTGGCCTTCGGCGACGGCGGCGGCTTGAACGCCTATGTCGGCGGGTTTGACAAGGTGATGTTGAAACACATGGCCGTTGACACACTGAACGGGACCATTCCCGAATCCGTGTTCGTCATTTTCCAAATGACGTTTGCGATCATCACGCCCGCCCTGATTTGCGGCGCGTTTGCCGATCGCATGAAGTTTTCCGCCATGCTTCTGTTCCTCGGCGCTTGGTCGATCGTCGTTTATGCGCCGATCACGCACTGGGTCTGGGGCGGCGGCTTCCTCGGAAAACTCGGCGTTCTGGATTTTGCCGGCGGGACGGTCGTTCATATCAACTCCGGTATCGCCGGGTTGGTCGCGGCCATCGTCCTCGGTAAACGCTACGGCTACAAAACCGAAAACATGGCGCCGCATAACTTGGCGCTCAGCGTTGCCGGCGCGGCCTTCCTGTGGGTCGGCTGGTTCGGCTTCAACGCCGGGTCCGCCTTGGCGGCCAACGGCGGTGCCGGTATGGCCATGGCGGTCACGCAGATCGCGACGGCCGGCGCGGCCCTTGCCTGGATGTTCGCCGAATGGATGTGCCGCGGCAAGCCGAGCATCCTCGGTATCATCTCCGGTGCCGTCGCGGGCTTGGTCGCCATCACGCCGGCGGCCGGTTTCGTCGCGCCGGGCGGCGCCCTGATCCTCGGTATCGTCGCCGGTATCGTGTGCTTCTGGGCCTCGGTCTATCTCAAGAACATGCTCGGCTACGACGACTCCCTGGATGTCTTCGGCATTCACGGTATCGGCGGTATCGTCGGGGCTCTGTTGACCGGTGTATTCGCCGCGAAAGCGGTCGGCGGTACGTCCGGCCTGCTCGAGGGCAATGCCGGTCAGGTCTTTATCCAGCTCGAGGGAATCGTGGCCACGATCGTTTATTGTGCGGTCGCGACCTTCATCATCCTCAAGATCGTCGATGCCATCGTCGGCTTGCGGGTCGACGAAGAAACGGAGATCGAGGGTCTCGATGCCAACTTGCATGGCGAGACCGTTCATTAAGGAACGACAGCCGGGCGGTCCTAGCCGGCCGCCCGGCCGATAGGAATTCCCGTGCGTGTCCCTCACACGACACTCGGCCGGAAGGGTTTTCCCTTCCGGCCTTTTTTATCCGGGCGGCCTTTTTTATCCGGGCCGGCTTTTTAGCCGGAATCGGCCCGCCATCGGGTCTCTTGTGATTTTACCGTCTGCCCAGTAGACTTCGCGCCCGCCGCGTTCCGGCACTTTCCGACGCCCGAAAACATCATAAAAGAGCGCTGAATGTTAAACCCCCGGCTTGATCTTCTGACCGACTTTCCGTTCGACCGGTTGCGGACTCTGTTGACCGGAATCGACCCGCCGCCGGGGCCGACACCGCTCGATCTATCGCTCGGCGGCCCGTTGCACGAACCGCCCGCCATGATCGCCGAAACCATCGCCGCGCATGCCGCCGGATGGGGACGCTATCCGCCGATGGACGGAACGCCCGAATTTCAGGACGCCGCCGCGCGCTGGCTTTGCAATCGTTTCGATTTGCCCGGCGATGCCTTCGAAACCTCCTGCGCCCTGTTGCCGGTATCGGGATCGCGCGAGGTTCTCTACATGACGGCAAACGTGGTCGTGCCGGAAACCGTGGGCGCGGAAAAGCCGGTCGTTCTGTTGCCGAACCCGTTTTATCACATCTACGAAGCGGCAACCCGCATGGCCGGCGCCGAACCCGTCTTCCTGCCGACGACGAAAGAAACGAATTTCCTGCCCAATTTCGCCGGACTCGACCCCACCGTATTGAAGCGCGCGGCGCTCGCCTATCTCTGTTCGCCGTCCAACCCGCAAGGCGCCATCGCCGGACTCGACTATCTGGTCTCTCTGGTCGAGCTGGCGCGCGAGTACGATTTCGTCGCGGCATTCGACGAGTGCTATTCGGAAATTTACGACACCGAACCGCCGCCCGGCGGATTGCAGGCCTGTGCCCGGCTCGGTACCGGATTCGAGCAGGTCATGGTCTTCAATTCGCTGTCGAAACGTTCGAGCGCGCCGGGGTTGCGCTCCGGTCTGATCGCCGGCGATCCGGCCCTTATTAAGAAAATGCGATTGCTGCGCACCTATGGCGGCGCGACGGTACCGTTGCCGGTTCTGGCCGCCAGCGCGGCTTTGTTAAGAGACGAACGGCACGTCGGGGAAAACCGCGCCCTGTACCGTAAGAAATTCGATATCGCCGAGGAACTCATCGGCAACCGCTTCGGCTTCAGCCGTCCCGAGGGCGGCTTTTTCCTGTGGCTCGATGTCGGCGACGGCGAGGCCGCGACGCAAAAACTCTGGTCGGAGGCCGGGATCAAGGTCCTGCCCGGCACTTATCTTGCCCGGCCCGACCGCGCCGGCCTCAACCCGGGCGACCGCTATATCCGCGCCGCCCTCGTGCATGATCTCGAAACCACCCGGGACGCGCTGTCACGGCTCGTTTCGGCGCTTCGTTAAGGTCTTGTAAAGCCAAATCCTGTAACTCTTGGCCCTATGATGCGCATGGTATCCCGGGCCGGAACCGGCGGCATTTTGCCGGACGGCACAGTCGAGTTTTTCAAACGACGCTTGAGCGAGGCCGGCGGCCTGGCCCTGATCGCCGCCACGCTCGCGCTGGCGGCCGCCCTGATAACGTTTTCGCCGTCGGACCCGTCCTTCAACACGGCCACCGACAGCCCGGCGGAAAACCTGCTTGGAACCGTCGGGGCCGTCGCCGCCGACGGTCTG
>JBBDTH010000089.1:0-17679 GCA_040904505.1 Rhodospirillales bacterium
GCCTGTCTCGAAGGATAAAGAGGCAAAAGGGCTCCTCAGGATGAGGCAAACCGAGCCCCTACCCCCGTGAACCAAGGATTGCGCGGAACGCCGTTCCCCGAGATACTAGGAGCGACCCCCCGATCCGAGAGGCAAAATACGCATGAAGTGGATCATCATCGGTGCCTTGCGGCTCTCGGTTTATCTCGGCGCCGTAGCCACCATCGCCGCCGGGGGACTTGTCGGTTATCTCGGCGGCCTGAGTGTCGAGGATTTTCCCGTAACCGGCATCGCCGGCGCGGTCATCGGCACGGTCATCGGCGTCTTTTTCGCCGGTTTGATCTTCGGCACGCTGACGGTGCTGCTCGACATCCGCGACAGCCTCGCCGATCTGCGCGACCGCGGCACTCGCGCCTCGAGCGATCCGGACTCCGCTCAATCTCCCCAGGACTCGGACAGCCGTAAAGAGCCGTTCCTCGGCAAACTGTAAAACCCATGACAGTTCTCTCCGTCAACGTCGGCAAACCGAAGCCACTCGATCTCGGCAAACGAACGACCCCTTCGGCGATCGGCAAGAACCCGGTTCTGGGGCCCGCGCTGCTGAGTAAAAAAGGCCTCGCCGGCGACGGCTTCGGCAGCCCGACCGTACACGGCACGCCCGATCAGGCCGCCTACGCCTATTCTTTCATCCATTACGATTATTGGGCGAAGGAACTGGAGCGCGGCGATTTCTCGTACGGCCAGTTCGGGGAAAACTTCACGCTCGACGGCATGCTCGAAGAGAACGTGTTCATCGGGGACCGCTACCGCGTCGGTGCCGCGCTCGTGCAAATCACGAAGCCGCGCGGACCGTGCTACAAACTTGCCGCCTGGCTCAAGCAGGACCAAAAAACATTCGTCGCGCGCTTCCTCGCCACCCGCAAAATCGGGTTTTACATGCGCGTTCTGGAAGAAGGCCTCGTGTGCGCCGGCGACGTTTTCGAGAAAATCGACGCCGACCCGGTACCCGTGAGCATCGCCGAGGCGATCCGCCTGATGCACGAAGCCCCGGCCGATCCCGGCGGCATGGAGCGCGCCCTCGAAAACCGGAGCCTGACCGGCGATGTGCGCGACAAACTGATCCGCCGCCTCGATAAAATACGCACCTGAAACGATGGACCGGAAACAACCGCCGGACGAAGCCGCCGACCTGCCGAGCGTCACCTTCGCCCAATCCGGCCTGACGCTGACGTGGGACCCGTCCTTTCAGACCATCCTCGAGTTCGCCGAAGCCAACGGAATCGATCCGGTTTTCGGCTGCCGGGACGGGTTCTGCCATAGCTGTAAATGCGCGCTTCTCGAAGGCGAGGTCGAATATATCAATCCGCGCATGGTGGTCTTGCCCGAAGAAGGCCAAGTCCTTATCTGCTATTCGCGGCCCAGAACCAACGTGGTCATTGACGCGTAGATCGGATCATGATTTATCGGAACCGGCACTAGGTTCCGATAAATTATGTGAATCCGATCGACATTAATGGTTTAGAACCGATTCACAGGGTTGCCGGATCGCCATTCTCGATAAATGGCGATTCCGACGAACCATGATCGGCTCTGGGCCGGTTTGATCTTGAATCGGACCGACACATTGGCAGGGTATAAATGATCATGAGACGTTCATGGCTCCTCGCGGGCTGCTTGCTGGCATGGCTGACGCCCGCCTCGGCATCCCCGCCGGCCGAAACCTTCACGCACGCGTCGCTAATCGCCGAAACCCGCTCGGTTCAACCCGGCAAACCGCTGTCGGTCGCGCTGCGCCTCGAATCGAAAGACGGCTGGCATACCTACTGGCGCTATCCCGGCGACACGGGGCTCGCGACCAAAATAGCATGGCGGCTTCCGAACGGCTTTCGCGCCGGAGACATCGAATGGCCCGCGCCGGAACGCATCGAGATCGGACCGGCCGCAAATTACGGCTATCACGGCGAAGTTCTTCTGCTGACGAAAATCGACGTACCGGCGGCGGCCTCGGCTTTGAAGACCGTTACCCTCAACGCCCAAGCCGACTGGCTGGCCTGCGAAAAAATCTGCGTGCCGGAATCCGCCACCCTGACGCTGACCCTGCCCGTCAGCGATGCCGCGCCCGAGAAGGACGCACGCTGGCAGGAAAAATTCAGCGCCGCGCGCCGGCAAATACCGGTGCCCGCCCCATGGCCGGCGACCTTCGGCGTTCACGGCGATGTCCTGGCCCTGAGTCTCCCGGCAACGGCATCGGACGGCGCCCAAAACATTCTGTTTTTCCCGCATGAGTACGGCGCGATCGACAATGCCGCGCCTCAGGCATTCGGCCTTCATCGGGATCGTGCCGTTTTGAAAATGACTCGCGGCGAAATGATGACGGAACAGGTCAAACACCTCGCCGGTACCGTCGTGATGGTTTTTAAAAGCGGCGGCGGAACCGTTCTGAAATCCTTCGACATTACGGCGAGCCGTAACGATCGAACTTTATAATCTTAATAATCTTACCTGTTCAACCACGGGAGTTCGGAGATGAAGATCATGCTTTTTAGATCCGTCCTGCACGGTACGGTATTCGGCTTGATAATGGGGTTTGCGGTCCTCGCGTCCGGTACGGCCGGGGCTGCCCCGGCGGTCGGCAAACCCGCCCCCGACTTCACCGGCACCGACGCCCAGGGCAAAACCCACCGCCTTGCTGACTACAAAGGTTCCATCGTCGTTCTGGAGTGGACAAATCACCAGTGTCCGTTCGTCGACAAGCACTACGCCACCGGCAACATGCAGAAACTGCAGGCGGCGGCGCGCAAGAAAGGCGTTATATGGCTTGCCGTTCTGTCTTCGGCGCCCGGCGAGCAAGGCTATCTGGAGCCGAAAGAAGCCCAGGCCCTCAGCAAAAAAGTAAAGGCCGCCCATACGGCGAAAATTCTCGATCCCAAGGGAACCGTCGGACGGCTTTACGGCGCGCGCACCACACCGCACATGTATATCGTCGATAAAACCGGCACGCTCGTTTACATGGGCGGCATCGACGACACGCCATCGACCGACTACGACGACGTCAAAACCGCCAAAAACTTCGTCACGGCGGCCCTCGACGATATCGCCGGCGGCACCCCCGTCAAAACGCCCGTCAGCCGACCCTACGGCTGCAGCGTCAAGTACTGAAGCCCTCGACATGCAATCGCACCGCCGCAAAAACCGTAGCGGCGGTGCGGTTTTGTGCGCGGATGCCGTGCGCCGCAACTTTTCCTGTCCATTGCCGAGCCGATGGTTAGAATGGCCGGGCCCAATGCCATTCAAAAAATCGACAGATAAGATCGATGGCCTTGGCTCCCGATCGAGTTTTCCGGACTAATTTGGGTGTCGGTACGGGCGTAGCGGTCTTCGGTCCGCTAAAGACGGCCATCCCGCAACGCCCGATGGATACGAGCGCCCGATGAGCGAACCTGACGCGGCCGAAACGACGCCTCCCGCCCACGGCGGCAACACCCCCAAGGGGATGCTGTTCATCACGATAACCGCGTTGAGCGGCTCCGTGCTGGCCACGATCACGCGTGTCCTGACCCACACGATGCATCCGTTCGAGATTACGTTCTTCCGCGCGTTTTTCAGCCTTTTGTCCTTCGCGCCGTTTTTTATCCGCCAAGGCGTGAAACCCCTCAAGTCGAACAACAAAAAGTGGCACGCGTTTCGCGGCGCCATTCAAGTCCTACAGCTCTCCATGGGCATAACCGCCATCAAGACAACCTCGCTCTCGAAATTCACCTCGCTGCGGTTCGCCGGCCCGCTGTTCGCGACGCTTCTGACGCTTTTGTTCTTGGGCGAGAAGGCGCGCCTGCGCCGGATCGCGGCGTTGCTGTTCGGCTTTCTGGGCGTGCTCGTGATTCTGCGCCCCGGGGTCGTGCCGCTGGAACTCGGCGCCCTACTGGCAATCGGCTCGGCCGCCGCCTGGGCCGTCATTTCGGTCATCGTCAAAATCCTGATCCGGACCGATTCCAGCATCACGATCACGGTCTATTCGGTCATCTTCATGACCCCGATCGCCTTTTTGGTCGCCCTGCCGGTCCTGACCGTGCCGACCTGGCAGGAACTCGGACTCCTGATCATCATCGGCCTGCTGAACAGCATCGGGCACGTGTGCCGCGCCGAAGCCTTCAAAGCCGCCGATCTCACCGCCGTGGTGCCGGTCGAGTTCACCCGGTTGATCTGGGTTTCGTTGTTCGGCTTCTTCCTGTTCGGCGAGGTGCCGGAAATCTGGACCTGGCTCGGCGGCATCATGATTTTTTCGGCCAATGTCTACATCGCGCTCCGGGAACGGCGCGTCAAAGGCATCACCAAGCCGCCGGCGATGGGCTGAGGATCAGAACATCATGCCGAAACGCAGCTTTCCGTTCTCCAAATTCGTCAACGCCGAACCGACGGCGCTTCGGGGCATATCGTGGATGCTACTCGCGACCGCCACCGCCGCGCTGCAGAACGCCCTGATCAAATTCATGTCGCACGGCTTACCATTCGCCGAAGTGCTTTTTTTCCGTAGCCTGTTCAGCCTCGGATTTTTCATGCCGGCGATCCTGTACGGCAATTTCACGGCCGTCAAAACAAAGCGCATGACCTTGCATTGCGTGCGCGGCGGCGTTCACGGGTGCGCCCAGATTCTCTTTTTCTTCGCCTTGGCGACGACGCCGCTCGCTGTCGTCGCCGTCCTCAACTTCACGGGGCCGCTGTTCAGCACGCTCCTGGCCGCGCTGTTCCTCGGCGAGGTCGTCCGCGCGCGGCGCATTACGGCACTCGCCCTCGGTTTCGCCGGCGCCATGGTGGTCCTGCGCCCGGGCTTCATCGAGATCGAACTCGGCGCCATCGCCACCTTGGTCTCCGCCTTCTTTTGGGGCATGTCCCTGATGTGCATGAAGATCCTGACGCGCACGGAATCGAGCCTGACGATTTCGCTGTACGGGCTGTTTTTTTCACTCGCCATCTCGCTCGCCTTCACCATTCCGAATTGGCACATGCCGACACTCGGTCAGTTTTTCTGGCTGGTGGTGATGGGCGGCATCAACGCGATCAGCCAATTCAGCCGAACCCAGGCCATCAAGGAAGCCGACCTGTCGCTCATCATGCCGCTCGATTTCACCCGCTTGGTCTGGGTGTCCATCCTCGGCTATGTCTTCTTCGGCGAGGTGCCGGATATCTGGACCTGGCTCGGCGGCATCATCATTTTTGCGTCGGCGACCTATATCGCCTATCGCGAGCGCCATACCCGAAACACGCCCGCGAAGCCCGCTTGAAAATCCCCGCCCGGTGATTATGATCCGAGCTGTCAACGAAAAGACGATCCCGGAAAACCGGGAAGGCTTGAAATTCAGCCGTCATGAATACGATAGGGAGCGAACGCCATGAGCACGGCAGGGACGAATTCGCCGGACTCGATCCAAGCGACGCCGCTGACGCCGGTGCTCGCCGCCGAGATTACCGGCACCGATCTGTCGCGCCCCCTCTCCGATGACGCCTTCGCCAAGATCTACCGTTATTTCCTCGACCGCGAAGTCCTGGTGTTTCGCGACCAAGACATCTCCGCCGAGCAGTTCGTCGACTTCAGCCGCCGGTTCGGCCCGCTCGCGATCCATCACTTCAACGATCCCGAAAACACCATCGAGGGCCTGCCGGAAATCCGCATCCTCTCGAACGTCAAAAAGAACGGCAAGCCGATCGGCTCCTACCGCTCGGGGGAATATTGGCATTTCGACCTGTCCTTCTACGAGAAAACCTCGCACGCGACGGTCCTGTACGGCCTGGAATGCCCGCCCGAGGGCGCCGATACGATGTTCGCCAGCGCGACCAAGGCCTACGACTCGCTTTCGGACGACATGAAGGAAAAAGTCTCGGCGATGACCGGCATCTTCGCGCGCAACACGACCTATGCCGAGCGCTACCCGGAACGCCCGCCGCTGACGGAAGAACAACTCAACGAGGTGCCGCCGGTCGAGCACCCGCTCGTGAATACCCACCCGGAAACCGGCAAGCGCTGCCTGCATCTTTCCTGGTCCTACACCGCCGGGATCGTCGGCCTGGAGCAGGCCGAAGCCCGCAAGCTCGTCACCGAACTCGAGGCCTACGTCACCCAACCGCAGTTTGTTTACAGCCATAAATGGCGGCCCAAGGATTTGATCGTGTGGGACAACCGCAGCCTGCTGCACCGGGCCACGCCGTACGATCCGAAATACCGCCGCGTGATCTATCGCGCCCAGGTTCTCGGCGACAAGCCGTACCTGGCACCCGTTTTATAAAACCAGGAGGAGATGACCGTGAAACCCGATGTCTTGATCGCCGTGAAGCTGCCGCCCGACACCATCGCGCTGCTCGAAGAGCATTTCACCTGCCACAAGCTGTTTGAGGCCAAGGACCGCGACGCGTTCCTCAAAGACGTCGGCGGCAAGGTCCGCGCCATGGCCACCAACGGCCTCAACGGCTACAAGCGCGATCTCGTCGACGCCCTGCCGAAGCTCGAGATGATCTCGGTCTGGGGCGCCGGCCTGCAGGCACTCGATTTGGATGCCGCGCGCGAACGCGACATCATGGTGACCAACACACCGGACAACTCCAAGCTGGCCGTGTCCGATCTCGGCATGGGCCTGCTTCTCGCGACCGCGCGCCAGATCAGCGACGGTGATGCGTTCGTCTCGACCGGCGCTTGGTCGAACAAGGCGTTCGGGCGCAACGGCATCGGCGTGACGGGCAAGACGCTGGGCATCGTAGCACTCGGCACCATCGGGCGCGGCGTCGCCAAGCGCGCCGAGGGCTTCGACATGAACGTCCTCTACTACGGCCCGAACAAGAAGGACGACGTGCCGTACACGCACTACACCGACGTCAAGGCGATGGCCGCCGATTCGGATTTCCTGATGCTGTGCTGCCCGGAAACGCCGGAGACGCGCGGCCTGATCACGACGGACGTCCTTAAGGCGCTGGGGCCCGACGGCATCCTCATCAACATCGCGCGCGGCGCCTGCGTCGACGAGCCCGCGTTGATCCAAGCGCTTAAGGACGGCACGATCTGGGGCGCCGGCCTCGACGTGTTCGTCGACGAGCCCAACGTGCCGGAAGAATTGCGCACGCTCGATAACGTCGTCTGCGTGCCCCACATCGGCACCTCGACGCTCGACATCCGCAAAATCCGCAAGGAAAAGTGCGTCGAGAACCTCAAGCTGTTCTTCGACGGCAAGGACGTGCTATCGCCGGTCGTCTAAAAATTCCCGGGATAAAGGCCTCGCGGCCCTGACGGTAGATCGGATCATGATTTATCAGAAACATCATTTGGTTCCGATAAATCATGTGAATCCGATCGACATTATTGATGTAGAGCAGATTCACATGATTAGGCGGATCGCCACGCTGAGAGCATGTGGCGATTCCGACTCATCATAATCTGCTCTATCCCGCCGACTTCAGGGCCGTCGTGTTTTTGGCCGCGAGCAGGGAAACGAATTCGCCGATGTCCCGCACGGTTTCGAGCCGTTCGATCCTGTCTTGAACGGTATCGAGCGCGCTCTTTTCCAGAACCGAACCGGCGAGGTCGCGGAACTTCGCGATCACGTCCTCGAACGGCAGCGGGTTTTGGATGCTGCCGCGCGGATCGTCGATGCCGAGCACGTGCCGCGTGCCGTCCTTGAGCACCACTTCGAGGCGAGCGCCGCGATGCACGGGAAACACCTTGGTCATCTCCGCATCTTCATGCACCGCGAGCTTGCGCGCCAAGGCATGCACGCGCGAATCCGTCACCCGGTTTTCCTCGAACTGACGCAGGGTCAGCTCCTTGTCGAAGAACGCGACCGCCAGACTGTAGGGCAAACTCAGAATGGCGTTGAGCTTGGAGGACGGCGGATCGTTGTCGATCAGCCAGCCCTGGTTGACCGAATACGCCGGCAGGTAAAGATCCATCGTGTCGATGGCCTCGGGCGTGACGCCGTGCTTGTGCACCATGTCGAGCACCAGATCGGCGGGCGCGTGAATCTGCCGGCAGCAGGGATACGGGCGCAGATCGGAACTGGTCAGGCCGTAGTCGGAGCCGAGATTCGCGAGGAGCTTCTCCGGCTCACCGCCGTCCGCCAGGATGGCGAGAAACCCGTATCGGCCTTCGATGGCATCCTTCGTTCCGGCGAAGCCCGCTTCCGACATCAGGGCCGAGAGCAATCCGGCGCGCGCGGCGATGCCGGGATGGATGTGCTTGGTCGGCCCGCCGTCGCAGCGGTACTGGGTGACGGCGGCGGCGTGCGAGGCGGCGGTACCGAAGGCGCGCTCGATCCGGTCCGCGTCCAGGCCCAAAATCTTTGCGCCGGCGGCGGTCGCGCCGAATACGCCGCAGGTACCGGTCGGATGATAGCCCTTGCCCCGGTGCTTGAGGCCGGCGGCCGCCGACACCCGGGCCGTTGCCTCGTACCCGGCGATCACGGCGAGGATCAATGTTTTACCATCGACACGGCGCGCCTCGCCCAGGCTCACCGCCGGCGGAATGACGCCCGCGCCGGTATGGGCGAACTGCCCGGTGTCGTCGAACTCGATGGAGTGCGCGCAGGTGCCGCCGAGGAACGCGGCTTCGAGCGCGTTGGTGCGAAACGTCTGGCCGATCGCCGTGCATTCCGGTTTGCCGCCGAGGCTTTCGATCACCCGTGCGGTCTGGCGCACGTGATCGGTCAACGAGCCGCCGAGTGCCACACCCAGGGTATCGAGGATATGGGCCTTGGCCTTGTCGATCAGCCAAACGGGCAGGTCGTCATAGGACAGATCGGCCAAGTATGCCGCGAAATCGGACGTGTATCCCATATCGTGCCTCCGTTCATTATCCCCTAGATCGGATCATGATTTATCGGAAGCATTATTCGGTTCCGATAAATCATGTGAATCCGATCTATATCAATAACTTAGAGCCGATTCACATGGTTGTCGGATCGCTGTTAGCGATTCCGACTAACCATGACCGGCTCTACGCTAACCCACCCGGGCGGCGAACGCCAGAAGGGCCGCCCTCAAAACGACCGGGGAAGGCCGAGCACATGTTCGGCGATGTAGGAGAGCACCAGGTTCGTCGAGACCGGCGCGGTGCGATAGAGGCGCGCCTCGCGGAACTTGCGCTCGACGTCGTATTCCTGGGCGAACCCGAAACCGCCGTGGGTTTGAAAACACGTATCCGCGGCCTTCCAGGCGGCTTGGGCTGCCAGCTCCTTGGCCATGTTGGCTTCCGCGCCGCACGGTGCACCCGCGTCGAACAAGGCGGCCGCTTTCTGCACCATCAGATCGGCCGCCTCGGTCGCCATGTAACATTCGGCGATCGGAAATTGAATGCCCTGGTTCTGGCCGATGGGCCGGTCGAAGACGATCCGCTCGTTGGCGTAGGCCACGGCCTTGTCGACGAACCAGCGGGCATCGCCGATGGCTTCGTGCGCGATCAAAATGCGCTCGGCGTTCATGCCGTCGAGGATATACCGGAACCCCGATCCTTCCTCGCCGATCAGGTTCGATGCCGGAATGCGCAGGTTATCGAAAAACAATTCGGTGGTGGCGTGATTGATCATCGCTTTCAAGGGCCGGATCGTGAGGCCGTTCTTTTGCGCCGCCTGCATGTCGATCAGAAACACCGACAGGCCGTCGTAGCGTTTCTCGACCTTATCGCGCGGCGTGGTGCGCGCAAGCAACAATAGAAGATCGGAGTGTTCGGCGCGCGACGTCCAGACCTTCTGGCCGTTGATCACGTATGTATCGCCATCCTTCACCGCGGTCGTGCGGATCCGGCTGGTGTCGGTGCCGCTGCTCGGTTCCGTCACGCCGAACGCCTGCAGGCGCAATGCGCCGGTCGCGATCTTGGGCAAGACCTCGGTCTTTTGCGCCTCGCTGCCGTGACGCAAGACCGTGCCCATGGTGTACATCTGGGCGTGGCAGGCGCCGCCGTTGCAGCCGCTTTTATTGATTTCCTCGAGGATCGCGCCGGCGGCGGACACCCCGAGCCCGCTGCCGCCGTAGCTTTCCGGAATCAAGACGGCGAGAAACCCGGCTTTCGTCAACGCCTGGACGAATTCCGCCGGATAGGCGCGCTTTTCGTCGAGCGCACGCCAGTAGTCGCCGGGGAAATCCGCGCACAAGGCGCGGACCGATTCACGGATATCGCCAAAAGTTTCCGTCACGGCCTACTTCCCTACCCCCCGTTTTAGGCATATATCTTCGATAGACGATCCTATCACGGTTTTAACCGAAGGCTCCCGTACATGGCCAGCACCGCTTCCACGATTACCAAAAACGTCCAGAAATCCCCGGCGCAAGCCATCGTCGATACCCTCGACGTGGCGAGCAAACGTATCCTCGATATCGGCTGCGGCGACGGCCAGATCACCCGCTTCATCGCGAAACACGGGGGCGCGGTGACCGGGGTCGATCCGAATCCGAAGCAGATCGCCAAGATTCTCACGTTCGAATCCGGCACGGAAACCTACGTCATGGCGGGCGGCGAGAAACTGCCGTTCGACGATCAAAGCATCGACATCGTGATCTACAACAATTCCCTGCATCACGTGCCCGAAGAACTTCAATCGGCGGCGCTCGAGGAAGCCGAACGGGTCCTCAAAGCCGACGGCACGCTTTACATCGCCGAACCGCTCGCCGAGGGGCCGTCGTTCGAGCTCAGCCGGCCGTTCAAGGACGAAACCCAAATCCGCGCCTCGGCCTTGCGGGCACTCAAGAAGATCGCGCAAACCAGGATGAAGGAAACCAGCGAGTTTTTCTTCACCAAAACCAACGCGTATAAGGATTTCGAGTCCTATCGCGAACGCGCGATCCGGATCGACCCCAAGAAAGAGGTTCGATTCATCGACAAGGCCGATCTCCTGCGCGGTATTTTCTACGAAACCGGCCGGCCGTGCGAGGACGGCTACGCCTTCGACCAGCCGCTTCGCGTCAACCTCATGGAAAAGCGATAGACGCGCTTAAGCCGCGTTGCCTTTTTCCTGGCGCGCCCGGTCCTTGCGCGCGCGCATTTGCCGGCGCGCAATATAAAAACCCGAGCCGACGATGACTCCGGCCCCCACGAACGTCCACACGTCCGGAATCTCGCTGAAAACCAGAAATCCGATCAAGCCGCCGAACAACAGCCGCGCATATTGGAACGGCGACACCGCCGTCGCCTCGCCCGATTTATAGGATTGAAAGATACACGCCTGCGTGCCCGCCAGGATAACCGCAATGATGAACATCATGACGAATTCCTGCCAGGTCGGCATGACCCAAACGTAGATGGCCGGGATCAGCATGGCGACGGCGTTGAACAAACTCGGATAGAACAGCACCGTCAGTTGATGTTCCTTTCTCGTCAGGATTTTGATGAACGTATGGTTAGCCGCGCCGAACCCCGCGCCCAGCAGGGCGACGACGGCCGCGAATTCGAATGCCTCCGTGCCGGGGCGCACCATGATCAGAACGCCGAGGAAACCAATGCCGGTCGCGGTCCAGCGCCGCCACTTGATGACCTCGCCGAGAAACAGCACGGCCAGGAAAATGAAAATCAACGGCCGGGTGAAACTCAGCGAAATCGCCGTCGCCAACGCCAAGTGCGTGACCGCGTAGAAGCTGCAAAACAGATTAGCGCTGCCGGAGATGCACCGACCGAGCATCGGACCCGGCGTGTGTATCTTGAAAACCTGAAGATCCGCCTTCAGCATGAACGGCATGATGAACAGGAACCCAAAAAGCGCGCGCAGAAAGGCAATTTCGGCTGTCGGGAGATTCGTGCCGACGACCTTGATGAGCATGGCCGACACCGAGAACAACAGCGTTCCCAGAACCATCCACAGGCTGCCGCGCACATTGCCGGGCAAGGCAAGCCAATAAACGGCCATGTGCCGCTGTGATTCGATCAATCGTTTACGCATGATCGGGCCGGACCGGGAAAATTCAGATGTTGAACGAAAGAGACTCGATTACCTTCCTCATCGCATTATAATGCCCCAAAACCAATCAAAACCTTTACTCAATCCCCTTTAATTCGAGCACGACGGGAGGAACTCCATGAAATTGGTACGGTATGGAAAAGACGGCGCCGAAAAACCCGGCATTCTGGACGCGGCGGGCAATATCCGCGACCTGAGCGGTACCCTCGACGACATCACGCCCGACGTGCTCTCACCTGAATCGCTCGATCAACTGCGCGCCATCAATCCGGACATCCTGCCCGTCGTGGAAGGCAAGCCCCGCCTCGGCTGCCCCTTGACGGGGATTCGCAAGATTCCCTGCATCGGGCGCAATTATGCCGAACACGCCGCCGAAATGGGCACCGAACTGCCCAAGGAGCCGACCCTCTTCATCAAGGCCACCAGCGCCATCAGCGGGCCGTACGATCCGCTCGTCGCCCCGAAAGGCCACACCGAACTTGATTGGGAAGTCGAACTCGCCTGCGTGATGGGCACGGACGCGCATTACATATCCGAGGAAGATGCGCCGAAGTACGTCGCCGGTTACGTTTTGATGAACGACGTATCCGAACGCGTCTTTCAGCGTAAGCGCGGCGGCAACACGACAAAGGGCAAAAGCTGCGACACCTTCGGGCCGATCGGGCCGTGGCTGGTCACCGCCGACGAAGTCGCCGATCCGCAGAACCTGCATTTGTGGACCGACGTCAACGGCACCCGCTATCAGGACGGCAACACCAAGGATATGATTTTTTCCATGATGTATATCGTTTCCTATCTCAGCCAGTTCATGACCTTACAGGCCGGCGACGTCGTGTCGACCGGCTCGCCGCACGGTTCGGGCGGCGGGCTCAACCCGCCGGTCTATCTGAAGGAAGGCGACATCATCGAATTGGGAATCGGCGGCCTGGGTTCGCAACGCCACGAAGTCATCGCTTGGGATGCGGTGTAAACCCGCGGCCCTTGGCCAACGCATCGGAGCCGAATTTCTCCCGCACGCGGTCAATCGTCCGTTCTATACGCGCGTCGTGAACTTGGCGTTGATCGGCCAAGTCCGGCCGGTCGGCGTCCACGCCGTCGAGAAGCCTACCGGCGCCGATGCCGATCAACCGGAACGCGGTTCCGTCGGCCTCTCGTTCGAGCACCGGCACCACGCCGCGGTATAAGGCTTCCGCCAACTGCGTCGGCTGCGCCAGTTGGCGCGCCCGCGTCAGCAACTTGAAGTGCGCGGTTTTCAATTTCAGCGTCACCCCGAGCGTTGCCAAACCCGAGCGCCGAAGCCGCCCGGCGACCTTCTCGCAGAGCGGCCAGAGACGCCGCTTGAGCTCCTCGACATCCGCGATATCGGCCTCGAACGTGGTCTCGTTCGATATGCTTTTCGTCTTGGACTCGGGCATGACGGTCCGGTCGTCCTCGCCGCGCGCGAAGGCGTACAGGCGGCTGCCGATCGACCCGTAACGCTTGAGCAACACGTCCTTTTCGATGGCGCGCAACGCGCCGATGGTTGCGATGCCGTCCTTCTCGAGCCGGCGGCACAACACCTTACCCGCGCCCCATAATAATTTAACGGGCTTGGGCGCCAGAAATTCCAGCGCCTCGGCGCGCCCGATCACGGCAAACCCGCGCGGCTTGTCGAGATCGGAGGCGATTTTGGCGAGGAACTTATTGTAGCTGAGGCCGATGGACGCCGTAACACCGACGTCGCGCTCGATCCGGTTCACCAATTTGATCAGGCTTTGCGCCGGGCTCGCCTTATGGAGCCTGACCGTGCCCGTCAGGTCGAGAAACGCTTCGTCGAGCGACAACGTCTCGACCAGCGGCGTCAGTTCGCGCATCATGCCGTGGATTCGCCGGCCGACGTCGCGGTATTTTTCGATATTGGGCCGGATGACGACGGCATCGGGGCAAAGCTTGCGGGCCTGAAACATCGGCATGGCGGAATGAATGCCGTGGATGCGCGCGACGTAACAGCACGCCGCCACGACACCGCGCCGGCCGCCGCCCACGATGACCGGCTTGCCCTGCAACGCCGGATTATCCCGCTTTTCGACGGAGGCATAAAACGCATCGCAATCGATATGGGCAATGGCGAGCCGTTCGATCTCGTCATGCGCCAGCAAGCGGGTTCCGCCGCACGCGCGGCATCGCCCACCTGACGGCTCCCGCTCGAAAACGGACGCACAATCCCGGCATAAACAAGGCATTTCGCGGCACCCTTAACGTGACGGCAAAAACGAGTATACAATGGCTTTCCCAGGATCGGGAGGCCGGAGAGGCCACCGGCGAAAAACGGGATAACACCCCCCTATGGAGAGAGCGTGCATCGTGCCTGAAATTCTACGAACCCCCCTCACCGGACCGACCGCCTGGAAGGCAACCGATTATCGAAACGACGAAAGCTGGGTCCGCTATTTTACGCAAGCCGAACTTGCGGAACTCACCGAGGCGACCCGGACCCTCAAGGCGCGCGGCATCAAGCCCGAAGCGTTCACCCGGAGCGATTTCCCCCTGCCCAAGCTCGATGCCGTCATGAACGATATCCACGGCGAACTCGAAAAAGGACGCGGTTTCATTTTGCTGCGCGGCCTCAATGTCGAGGATTACGATCTCGAAACCCTCAAGATCCTTTATTGGGGACTGGGCACGCACCTCGGCGACATCATTTCCCAAAACGCCTACGGCGACCTGCTCGGGTACGTCACGGATTTCGAGGGCTTCGCGCAAGGCGGCTACTACGACAAGGGCGTACGCGGTCATCGCACGAGCGCGCATCTGTATCCGCATTGCGACAGTTCCGACACGGTCGGGCTGCTGTGCGTCTATCCCGCCATGACGGGCGGGCGTAGCATGATCTGCAGTTCGATGGCGATCTATAACGAAATTCTCGAAACCCATCCCGAATATCTGGAGCCGCTGTGCGAAGGGTTCTATTTCGACCTGATCGGCAAGGGTAACACCGCGCGCGAGATCAGCAATCATCGCATTCCCGTCTTTAGTTATTACCGGGGCTGGCTGTCGTGCCGGTTCAACAAGCGCCAGATCGAACTCGGCATGGAAAAGGCCGGCATGCCGCTGAACGCACTGCAGCAGGCTGCCGTCGACTACGTCCGAGAGCTTTCGATGCGCGACGATTTCCTGCTGCATATGGATTTCCGCCCCGGCGATATTCAGCTTCTGAACAATCACTGCACGCTGCATTCCCGGGAATCCTACGAGGACTGGCCCGACCCCAAGCGTAAGCGGCTTTTGCTGCGCCTGTGGCTGAACGTACCGAACGGGCGCCCCTTGGCCCCGGCCTTCGCCGATCGCCTGAACACCGGCGCGCGCGGCGGCGTCACGGGCCGTTTGGACCTGGATGAACACGCCCGGCCGGCCCACACCTAAAACGCCGCCGGCCACCCATGGGGCCAACGATGCCTTCAAGGAAACGGGTTTTTCGTGTGCTCATGCCGGGATGCCTGTCGGCCTGTGCACTGCTCGCCTTGTGCGCGATCGCCGTCGCTGCCCCCTCATGCCCCGGCGCGGCAAGCCCGGCGGAACTGACTGTCAGGCCGGTTTACGGCACAATCACCTATCGCATGGGCAATACCCGCGGCGACCTGAAGCGCATGCAGGAACGCCATGCCGATACAAACCGCGGCCTGCCCGGGCAGTGGTACCCTCTCGGACTGACCGAGGCCCATTTCGAGATGAAACTTAAGACCGATGTAATCGTTCGATCGATTGCGCCACGGCGCTATTGCGCATACCCCGCAGCGGTCGAATTGGAACTCGGGTATCCGACGTTCACGGTTTGGGTCGACCGGCGCTATCGCCGGGGAACGTGTGAATATCAAGCCATTCTCGATCATGAACACGAACATATCGGGATCTATCGGGATAAACTCTATCTGCACGTCGATTCCCTACGCGGGCAAATCGCCCGCGTAATCCGGCGGTTCCGGCCCATCGTCGTCACGTCCCCGCAAGAGGCCGCCGGCCGGGTGCAAACTCAAATCAGCCGCAAAATCCGGCCGCTGGTCGATAAATTCCACCGAATCGCAGATTCGGCCAACGCCAAAATCGATACCCCGAGCAGCTATCGGATCATTCACTCGCTCTGCCGGAACTGGTAACATACGCCGTTCCGGACCCTTTCCTTGAATCGTGCTTAAAAAAGATTCCTGACTCGAAAAACTGAAAAAGGACAATCCTATGAAAAAAGTATTGATCGGGGTCGGCGTCGTTGTCGTCATTTTGGCGATCGTCGTCTACGTGGCATTCTCATCGCTTGATTCGATCATCAAGACCGCCGTGGAGAAATACGGCTCGGAGATCACCCAGACGAAAGTCAGCCTGAACGAAGTGGAGATTTCGGTTCAATCCGGCAACGGCGCCTTGCGCGGCTTCACGCTCGGTAACCCGAAGGGCTTCAATACGGGCAGCGCCATGCGGTTCGGCGAAGTCAGCGTTGCGGTCGACCCGTCGACGGTGACCAGCGATATAATCGTTATTAAGGAAATCCGTATCACCGGCCCGGAAGTCACCTACGAGCTGAGCGCGCGCGGCAGCAATTTCGACGCCATCAAACGCAATGTCGATGCCTACACCGGCGCAGGAGCCAAACAGCCTTCCCAGGATGAAAAAGAAGCGCAAAAGGAAGGCCCGAAACTGGTTATCGACAATCTCTATATCAACGGCGGCAGGGTGAACGTTAGCGCGGATCTTCTGAAAGGAAAATCCGTCGGCGGCGCGTTGCCGAGCATTCACCTCAAGGATATCGGGAAAGAGAAAAAACAAGAAAAAGGCGCCACACCCGGCGAAGTCGCCAAGAAAGTCATGGACGCCATCAGCGCAGCCACCGCGAAAACGGTGGCCGCCCTCAATATAGAGGGCCTGACCAAGTCCCTCGAGGGCCTTTCGAAAGGCACCCTGGACACCTTAAGGAAAGGGGCCGAAGGCGGCACGCCGGATAGCTTGAAAAAAGGCCTGGAAGGTGCCGGCGAAGGCTTGAAGAACCTGCTCGGCAAATAACGTATCACCACCGGGTTATCCTTCGGGATAACCCGGTATCTCTTGAAAACTCCCCGTATTCCGTCAAACTTAAGTCTCAAAACGCGCCGCCCTAAAGCGGCCAACGGAACGGCCGGGGCAAACAGTTCGGGCACCAACAAACGAGAGGGCGGCATGCGCATCGACGACGTCATTCAACAAAAAGGCGGCGAGGTTATCACGGCGACACCGGAAATGAGCGTTGTCGAGGCCGCTCAAATCATGAGCGAATACCGGATCGGCCTTCTGGTCGTATGCGGTGAAAACGGCAAAGTCCTCGGCGTGATTTCGGAGCGGGACATCGTTCGCGGCGTCGCCCATCAACCCGAACGCATGGGCGAAATGAACGTCACGGAACTCGCGACCATGGATGTCGCGACCTGCGACCTGGAGGACCATCCCGAAGCGGTCCTAAAACGCATGACCGAAATGGGCATTCGCCATATGCCGGTCATCCAATACGGCCGCCTGAAGGGCCTGATCTCGAATCGTGATCTGTTCCGCTTCCTGCTCGAGGAATCGGAAGCCGGCGAAAAGGCCCTTCGATATACGGATTTCAATTATCTTTAGAGCCGGGCTCGGCCGATGACTCCGGCCGATTTAGCCGGGCTTTTTCTTATTGTACGCCCCGACCGCTTTCCTGAGGTCTTCGTCAGCCGTCCGGACACAGCGCCTTCAATTTGGCGAGGTGGCGCGCGGCGGCACCAGCAGAGCCGCCGCGAAAAGCCCC